>JAIMBU010000454.1 GCA_023511325.1 Gorillibacterium sp. | reverse complement strand
GTATACATCCCCCCAGTTCAAAGGATCTAGCGGTTCAGCAAGCGCCAACGTACGTTTGGCATCCCATTCTCGCTCTGGACTGCGCATCATTTCCTGCTCTAGGAAATGAATCACACTTTGTCCGTAACTGAGACTTCCCCTTGACGTAGGATGCAGTCCGTCGGGCAACCATTCCTCCCAGCGGAGTCGCCCTTTCTTCAATTCGTTCAACGCATAAAGACCCATCCAGACAGAGCTGATTCCGTAGTGATCTGCTATCTTCTCGAATTCGCCAATGGTTTCAGGAACGCTACCGGATATCATCGATTCATACATTCTTGGGGAATAGGTATAGACCAGCATTAAATCTCGGTCTTCACCAGTTAGGAGTTGTCGGATCAGGCCTTCCCTTGAGCGGTTACGCCGATCGGTTGGAGCACCTTCGTCATTTACAGCATATTCGACGAACACAAGATCGCAGCCTCGTTCAATGAGGTCACGTTTTGCCCGAAAAACGGCTAAATCGCTGCCGGTCGCGCCGATGGCAGCATTCTCCACAATCAGTTTTAGTCCTGGATAGGTCTCGGCAAACCATCCGATTACCGGTTCAGGCCAATTATGTCTTGGACGGGGGTCAGTGATCGAGCCCCCGATAAATCCGAGTGTTAATTTACCTTCCTCGATTCTGCGCAGCGTACGACTTAAGCTTTTTCGGTGACTCCAGACTGCTTGCTCCATCACTCTCAATCTCCCCAAATGAACAAGAATTATTGCCGCTCTTCTGAAGAACAACGGCTTTTCTTTTGTTATTATACTTGATTTTCTAGGGATGAGTCTTTAAAGGATATGTCTTCAGATTTGGCAATTCGTCTCTTGTTACCGTAAACGGATGATGGTAGAGCTTCAGCAGTTGCTTTAGTTCCGTGAACTCCTCGTTATATACATCTCGATCCGCTTTAACCACAGAAGTAAATGATCCGTGCCAAGTACAATTCCAAGCCCATAGCGCGTCGTCCTTTAGCATGTTATCGGGATCAGGCAAAACGCCGTTCTCCGTAAGGGCAACAATCTTCTTGGTCGTTGTATAGGAAAGTGCCGATTGAAAACGTTCAACTTGTGAAGAGTAGTCATGAGCAGGAGGATAAATATCCTCGCCAATAATGTCAACAAACGGATCGCCCGGATACCAATCTGGATGTTGTCCATTCCATACCCAGATCAGATGATTTAATTTATGATGATTGGTCATCCGTTCGTACATCAACTTCCAGAGATCGATACATGGACCCGGGCCTTTCGCTCCCCACCAAAACCAGCCACCACATGCTTCGTGCAAAGGGCGCCACAATACTGGCACGCCAGCTTCCTCAAGTCTCTGTAACTCAGACGAAATCGCGTCAATGTCGTTCAAGATCAACTGGTAGCCCTCCGACAAAGGGTCAGCCAGCGCTTTAGCTAGATCAAAGGTCGACGCGTTTGTGTAGAATCCGCTTCCCCATGTCCGATCCGGCGGTTGGTCGATCAAGTCCGTGGGAGCATTCCAATGCCAGCAAAAGGTCACAATTCCACCGTCATTCCACCACTGAATCGCCTTGTCTGTATCCTGACACTCTGCTCCCCGAGACACTCGAGATAAGGAATAGTTCATCATGTCAAATCCGCCTAATGCGGGATATTTACCCGTAGCTTCATGAAGCACCTCAAGCTCCGGCGCAGATAATACGCCAATCTGCTGTCCAATCAACATTCGCTTACCAAAGCTATCACAGAGGTAAGACATTAGCCTGTTGGCATTATCCGTTGCCTTTGGATTAACAAGCTGGGGCTCTATCTCAAAAAGGGTATTGCTGCTGCTTCTATTAGTCATGCTGTTGCTCCTGTTCAAGGTTTTAGTCTGATCGTAAAGGCAAGATCAGAACGCTCTGTAGGCGGAGCCTTTAGCGTCAATTTGCCGTTTCTGCTCGTTGCCTCCGTCAAATCGATGACCTTGCCATCCCAGGGATCATACCATTCGACGAGCGCGACACGGGGACCCCAATCTGGAATGGCTGCCGTCTTGCGGGCTATGCTCCCAGTCTCACTGATCATCCAACCGTATGATGAGCTTGTACCTTTCATCAACCAAGCTTCCGCTTCCTTCATAACGGCAATGGGCGCAATGCTGGCAACCAACCGTGGATTACGAATTTTAATGGTTGTCGGCAATGCAGTCGCCGGAGTGGAGTTGGCGTATACCTTCAATGCCCAGCTCTCGATTTGCTGAAGCTCCTCCACAGGCAACTCCCGATTCAACCACTTCGTCTCGGCTAGCTTGACCTGCACGGTCGTCCATTGACCGGGAACGAGTAGCACATCTTGAGCTTCCTGTGCTTCTGTCCATTGTCCCTTGGGGAAAAGCACAGCCTTCGCTTTGAGCACCGTTTTTGTCTCAGCATTGACAAAGACGTCGTACGTCAAATAATCATAGCCCGACCAATCCACACCTGACGTTACTTTCTGTTGAAGGACTCCTTGAGAATAATCGCCGCCAGCAAAGGTCATATCCGTACGTACAACGGTCTGATTGTCATCCTGCTCCAAACGAGCCGTTGTCAGCGTACCCATGTCGTCCTTGTTTGCCGTAGCCCAATCAGGCAGGCTCCAGTCTGCTAAATCCTTTCCGTCTTCCAATACAGCTTCGTGCGGAAGTTGCTTCTCGATGGAATGTGTCTCCGCCTTTACGGGTACCCGCTGCTCGGCAAAATCAATTTTTGTTACGAAAGCGGAAAACATTTTCATTTGCGCATACATGCTGTCGTCCACCTTGGTGAAATCCCACCAAATTGGGGAAGAAGCCAGCCCGTTCGCGAGCGTCACCCACATGACATTATGGTAAGCCGTTGCGTCCGTGACATTACCGGTTTCCCCAATCATCAGCGGCTTGCCATATTTCCAGCGCTCGGCGATATCTTCCGCATAAGCACTGAAATTCAAGCTATAATAATTCTCTCGATCCGCTAGGTCGAGCGTCTTATAGGCATGCTCCCAATAATCCTCTGCGTTACCCGCCGCTGAACCCATGGTGGGGTGGTTGTAAGGATCATGCGTGTTAAAGTAACCGTGAATGCGCGTTAACCATTCGTCAGCCTTGCTCTTATCACCCAACGCATATCCATCTGTACCGGTTACTTCGCAGATCAAATCCCAAATACCTAACGATCTGCTATGCCCCCAGCGAGCAATCATGTAGCGATACAGCTTCTCCTGTTGCTTCCACATTGCTTCACTGCCATAGAAATCGCTGGCTGCGCCAAGTGTGGAATAAGCATTCTTATCCCACTGTGCTGGCCATTCGATATTGTCTGCCAAGGAGTCATGGGGCCAAATGACAAAGCTCATGTTTAGGTTTCGTTCTTCGAACCACTCCAGCAGCTCATCGATCCGCTTCCCTTTGCGAACATCATATTTACCCAGACCGGAGGCCATGGACTCTAACTGCTCGTTTCCACCACCAATTCCAGTATTGTCATAATTACCGTTCCAGTAGGTGATGAGATTACCGCCGTTTTGCGCAATCTTATCCAGATTCCCTTCCGTGACCTCCCATGGATAAGCAACACCTATCCCAAAAAAGGAAGAACCGTCCCGGTATTGGAGAAACCGTTGATTACCTTTAGCTACTTCAATCCAGCCATGGTGGTCAGAGGAAACGGCTTGAAAAAACCGTTCCTGATCTTCAACCTGTCCTGTCATGTCTGTCAAATGTAGCTTGTAAGTCCATTTTCCTGACTCATCTGGGGAAAATCGCAGTTTCCAGTCTTCCCCATCGAAAAAACCATTGATTCCCCACTCTTTACCCGATGGAGATACCAGCTTTGCTCCCAAATCAATTTGCTC
>JAIMBU010000453.1 GCA_023511325.1 Gorillibacterium sp. | reverse complement strand
AATTAGAACCGTACTCGCCATTAATCAGATTGTGATATCAGTTGGTTTCCCTTAGGCGCCATGCGGTTACTGCTGTAGATAGAAAGCGCGATCCCTTCAGTAGAATTTGCTACTGAGGGGATCGCGCTTTATTTTTTGACCGTGCCGATCAGCTTGTACCCTACACCACGAATGGAATCAATCTGTACGGAATCCTGATTCATTTCCAGCTTCTTGCGCAAGGAACTGACATGCACATCTACCGTTCGTTGACCGCCAATATAATCGAAGCCCCACACCACATTCATCAGATCATCCCGCGTCACCACAACACCTGGCCGCCGAACGAGATAGAGCAGTACTTCAAACTCCTTCGGACGAAGCGGGATCGATTCCCCATTTAAATGGGCTTCATATTTCTCTGGATAAATCAGAAGTTCTCCTGCCCTGATCACATTCTCATCCGTGCTGACAACTGTGACGCCGTCATCCGAGTTTGAACGTCTGAGTACGGCAGCTACTCGAGCTAACATCTCCGCTACACCAAATGGCTTGGTGATATAATCATCTGCACCATAGCGTAAACCTTGCACGACCTCTTCTTCCGCCGTACGAGCGGTAAGGATAATAACTGGTGTTAGTACACCTTGCTTGCGCAAGTTGTTCAGAATATCAAATCCACTCATCCCAGGAAGCATGAGATCAAGCAGGATCAGATCGAACGATTGGCGCAAGGCCATCTTCAGGCCTTCACCCCCATGATCAATGGCCTGAACAGAGTACCCCTCCTGCCCCAGGTTATAGGTTAATAGTCGGGACAAGGTAGGTTCGTCCTCAATAACTAATATTTGATGCACCACGGAATTCCCCCGTTATAAAGAAATGTTGAAACCATACATTTATCTCTAGTTTACCACATAACTTAAATTTGGATGAGAGGAAGCTCAATTATAAACGATGAACCTGTTCCCAAAATGCTTTCTACGCTAATTGATCCACCATGGAGCTCGACAAGATGCTTAACAATCGATAGCCCTAGACCTGTGCCTCCCGATATGCGGGAACGAGCCTTATCGACTCGATAAAAGCGTTCAAATACCCGCGGTAAGTCACGCGTAGGAATGCCAATGCCTGTATCGGAGACCGTAATTCTTACCCGCTCCTCACCATCACCGCCTGCTGTACTCGACTCAGCCTTGATCTGAATCTCGCCTCCTTCAGGTGTGTAGGCAATTCCGTTGGATAACAGATTGAGCAGAATCTGCCGCAGCCGATCCTCATCTGCCTCTAGATAGAGCGTCGGATCGATATCGACTCCCAAGTGAATATGCTTGCGGTTCGCTTCTCGTTGAACGATTTTAAAAGACTGATTGACAAAGCTATACAAATTCACAGGCGAGTAAACAAGGGGTACGCGCTTGGACTCTATCTTGGATAGCTCTAGGATATCTCCGACCAAACGATTGAGCCGCTCACTTTCGTCGAAAATAATCTGGACGAAGGTTTTAGCTATTTCTTTATCCTCCAAAGCCCCCGCGAGCAATGTCTCAGCAAAACCTTGTACAGCCGCAATCGGCGTCTTGAGTTCATGAGATACATTGGCTACGAATTCACTGCGCATTCGTTCGAGCCTGCGCATAGCCGTGATATTATGGAGAATAACAAGAACACCTGCGGCATTGCCTTCCCCATCAAGCATGGGACTTGCATTCACTTCCAGGATTCGCTCCTCCGGAAAATAAAAGACAAGCTCGTCTCGTAAGGTATCTCCAGAATCTAAGCAATCCCCAATCAGTTCAGAAAACTCATATTGTTGATTAGCAAGTGAGTACGTACGTCCAAGCAATTCCTCGGCTGAAAAGCCAAGAAACTCCTCGCCTGTTCGGTTCAAGAGGACAATTCGTTTATCCCGATCGACCATAACAATGCCACTGGACATGTTGTCAAGCACACTCTGCAGTCGACTTTCATTATCCATTATTTTGCGTAATTGGTTCTGGAGACTATCCGCCATCGTATTAATGGCATCACCAAGTTGACCAATTTCATCCTTACTCTTGATCTTTACCCGTGATTTATAATCCAGATTGGTAATCTGTTGAGCTACCCGTGTAATCTTCTCCAGTGGATGGGTCAGTCGACCAGCCGTGTGGAAACCAATAAAGCCAGCAGCGGCAAATAATCCTGCTAGACCAGCCAGCATGAAAAACCAAAATCGTCTGAGGGATGTTTCAACCTCAGTCAAACTCGTGGCTAAACGAATATAGGCGATGGTCGCCCCTGCATCATCCTTCACGGCGACGGCGGCATACATCATATTCTGATTCATTGTACTGCTGTATCGAACGGAATACCCCGTTTTCCCCAGGAGTGCTTCTTTAATCTCCTTGCGGTCAAGGTGATTTCCCATGGTTGCCGGATCGTGGTCTGAATCACTAATAACCGTGCCATCCGCAAGAATATAGGTCATTCTAGCATCGGCAGATTCCTTGAGCTCTTGAATCTTTGGCGAGTAATAGCTACGCAACTGCTCAGGATTACCAGTATGGCGCCAATCAAAGCTTGTGAGAATCACATGAAGTTCCCGGGACATATTGGTTTCAAGTGCGCTGATATAGCTGTTTCGCAGCAGTTGCGCCGAAAATAGGCCAGCCGTTAGTACGGAGAACCCGATTAATATCACATATACTAAGGTTAATCTTGTGCGGTAGCGCATCCGGCTCCTCCATCTTGATCATTCTGTGAGGCAGCAGCTTTATTCGTTTCAGACTCTGCTGCTAGCCTATCAATTCAAGTTTAAACCTGAGTTGTTCTGGGATGATTAATGAATTGTTAACGTAATGTAAATAAAGTGCTAAAGCAGTGATTTGTAATAAGCGTGAGACTTCCTTTATAATATGTACATAAACCGTTTTACTACATCAGAAGGCATATAAGCTTCTAAAAGTTCATTACTGATTCTACATCGATAAACGCACGTCGTCTAAAGACATCGAAGACGTTTATCCTTGGCTGACCCCATTATAGCATGCTGTGCAAGGAGAACCTTTGACGATGAAAAACATCCTGCGTGGGGCGCTAGTCGCCCTGCTGCTACTAACCTTTATCACCTCTTACCGTGTAATTGGAAGCAAAACCGATACCTACTACCGAAACCAGGTCGCTGTACTTATGTACCACCACCTTTCTGACGATAAAAAAAGCTCTTCTACCATTACGACCACCTTGTTCCGTGAACAATTAAATGAATTGACTCAGCGGAACTATCATTTCATCGATCTGAAAACGTTAAAGAGCTTTCTGAGTGGAGGTCCTGTTCCTGATAACGCGGTGTTCGTCAGCTTTGATGACGGGTACGAAAGCTATCATCAGCTTGCTCTGCCAATTATGCAGGAGTTCAACGTGCCTTCGATCAACTTCCTCATCACTTCATTTATGGATGGAACCAAAACGATTAACATTCCCGTGATGAATCTGGTGACCGTCCGCAAAATACTGGCAGAAACGCCGCTAGCCGAGTTTGGCACCCACACCCACGATCTCCACTTCAAAAAAGATGGAGTGGCTCTGCTGCTAAATAATCATACCGAGACGGATGCTGAATACAACTCGCGAATCCGCAAGGATTTGGATACCAGTATTGCGATTCTAAAAAGCGTTGCCGCAGGTGGCTCTGATGCTCTCGCCTATCCATTTGGTATTTATGATCAAGCTGCAATTAAACTCGCTGCGGAAAGTGGCATCCGTTACGCCTTTACAATCAACCCAGGAATGACTACCCATCGTACCAACCCGATGGCCATTCCCCGGATCAATGTAGGAAGCCCAACAATTACAGCAGACATGGTTGATTTCATGATTCGTCAGCGCATTGTAGCTGTGAG
>JAIMBU010000452.1 GCA_023511325.1 Gorillibacterium sp. | reverse complement strand
ACACCAGACTGAGTCGCACGATGATAAAAAAATAGGAACTTTTCGATTCGGACTGCATTTCTGTGCCAGCCTCAGAAGCATTTTCCATTTATATTTTCACCCTTCCTGTGATTTGTAAATAGCGTCAAATCTATATCCAGACGTTTACGATGAGGTCAATGATTTTGATCCCCACAAACGGAACGACAATCCCACCAAGCCCATAGATGAAGATGTTACGACGAAGCAGCCGGGTGGAGCTCATCGGTTTATACGAGACCCCTCTCATGGCCAGAGGAATCAGCAGCGGAATGATGATTGCGTTAAAGATCAACGCAGATAGAATCGCCGAATTGGGAGAACCAAGCCCCATCACATTCAGCACTTCCATTTCCGGAATCGCCAGTGTGAACATAGCAGGAATGATCGCAAAGTATTTGGCAATGTCATTGGCAATGCTAAAAGTGGTTAAAGCACCGCGTGTCATGAGGAGCTGTTTGCCGATGGCTACAACCTCGATAATCTTTGAAGGATCTGAATCCAGATCAACCATATTGGCCGCTTCCTTGGCGGCTGTTGTGCCGCTGTTCATCGCCAGCCCAACATCAGCCTGAGCCAAGGCAGGCGCATCATTCGTTCCATCACCAGTCATGGCGACCAGCTTGCCCTCGGCCTGCTCACGGCGAATAACGGCAATTTTGTCTTCCGGCGTGCTCTCGGCGATGAAATCATCGACTCCAGCCTCGCGAGCGATTGTAGCGGCGGTCAGCGGATTATCACCGGTACACATAATCGTTTTGATCCCCATCTTCCGCAGCTCGTCAAATCGCTCCTTCATGCCGGGTTTGACTGTGTCCTTCAAATAAATCAACCCGTATATCCGGTCATCCACCGCAACAGCCAGTGGTGTTCCGCCCTGGCGGGCAATTGCATCGGAATTGGTGTCCAAATGATCCGGAATTGCTCCGCCTCTGGCAACAACCCATTTCTTCACAGCGTCGACGGCACCTTTACGCACGTGGCGGCCATCAGGCAGGTCAATACCGCTCATCCGCGTCTCCGCCTTGAATTCGATAAACGTTCCGCCTTCTGCAATCCCGGCATCATGCGGACGCTCCAGCTTCTTGGCCAACTCGATAACCGAACGTCCTTCCGGCGTTTCATCCTTTAATGAACTGATGACTGCCCAAGCGATGAGGTCGTCTCCCGTTTCTTTGCCCACCGGTATAAATTCACTTGCCATCCGGTTTCCGAAGGTAATCGTCCCGGTCTTGTCAAGAATCATGGTGTTGATGTCTCCGGCTGCCTCCACTGCCTTCCCGGACATGGCAAGTACATTAAACTGGGTGACCCTGTCCATTCCGGCAATACCGATCGCGGACAACAAACCACCGATTGTTGTGGGAATCAGGCAAACCAGCAGGGCAATCAGCACCGGAATTTCCAGATCAATGCTCAAGAAGCTGGCGATGGGCTGCAATGATACCACTACAATCAGGAAGATGATGGTCAGACTGATCAGGAGCGTGCTCAGTGCAATTTCATTCGGAGTCTTCTGGCGTTTGGCTCCCTCGACCAGAGAAATCATCCGGTCAAGAAACGACTCCCCAGGATCGCTGGTGATCCGCACTTTGATCTCATCACTGACGACCCGTGTCCCTCCGGTGACCGAGTTAAAGTCACCGCCTGCTTCTTTGATAACAGGAGCGGATTCACCGGTTATCGCCGATTCATCCACAGAGGCCAACCCTTCAATGACTTCGCCATCCCCGGGAATGAGTTCTCCCTGAGTGACAATGACCACATCCCCTTTGCGTAGCTCGGAGGAAGGGACGATTTTAATCGTCGTTCCGGTCAACTTCTTGGCTGTGATATCCTGCTTCGTCTTCTTGAGGGAATCCGCCTGGGCTTTCCCTCTCCCTTCTGCGAGCGCTTCGGCAAAGTTGGCGAACAACACGGTGAACAGCAGGATGAATAATACCGCGATATTGAAGCCTACGGTATCTTCCGCATGGAAGTAACCGGGTGCTAGCACCATGAGTAGAACGATGATGCTGCCGATTTCAACGACGAACATAACCGGATTCTTTATTAAGGTAACGGGGCTCAGCTTAACAAAGCTGTCTTTTATTGCATGGCGGACGATTGGTCCGCTGAGAAGTGTTTTTCTTTTTCCAGTACTCATCTTGTTCTCCCTCTCTTTAAAAGTTTTGCTCAAGCAAAACTCGCTTCGGAAGCAGCATGCTACTTCAGGGTCAAATGTTCGGCGATTGGACCCAGCACAATGACCGGCAGAAAGGTCAGTGCGCCGATGATCAGCACCGTGCCGATCAGGATGCCTGTGAACAAACCGTTGTCCGTCCGGAATGTGCCGATGGTCTCCGGCACGGGCTTTTTCCGAAGCAGGGAACCGGCTACTGCCAGCATGGCGATGATCGAGACATAGCGACCCAGCAGCATGACGACTCCGGTTGTAATGTTCCAGAACGGCGTATTGTCCGCCAAACCTTCAAAGCCGGAACCGTTATTGGCGGCCGAGGATACATATTCATACAGTACCTGGGTCATGCCGTGGAAGCCGGGATTCGTGATGGAGCCTTGCCCTAAATCGGTCAGGAAGGCACCAGCCGTTGAGGCCAGAATAATAAACGGGTGGACAAGGATGGCAATGGCGATCAGCTTCATCTCCCGCGCCTCTATTTTGCGGCCGAGAAATTCCGGCGTTCGTCCGACCATCAACCCGCAAAGAAATACCCCCAGCATGGCGAACATCAGCATGTTGACCAATCCGACACCTTTGCCGCCAAACACGTTATTCAGCATCATCAGGGCCAACGGGGTAACCTGGCCAAGCGGTGTCAAGGTGTCGTGCATGTTATTAACAGTGCCTGTCGTAGCTGCCGTTGTCACTGTAGTAAACAAGGAAGACTGCGGTACCCCGAAACGGACCTCTTTCCCTTCCATGCTGCCCTGTGAAGCGTCGATGCCCATTGCGTTAATTGCAGGATTGCCACGCATTTCGGCATAATAATTGAAGGACAGCAACACCACGAACATCGTCATCATCGCGGTGAAAATGACCCAGCCCTGACGCTTGTTTTTGGCGAATAACCCATACATATACGGAAGGGATGCGGGCAATGTCCACATAAGCAGGATTTCAAACACATTGCTCAGTGGACTGGGGTTCTCAAAGGGATGTGCCGAGTTGGCACCAAAGAAACCGCCCCCGTTGGTGCCAAGATGCTTGATCGACTCCAGTGAAGCAACGGGACCGATAGCGATTTGTTGGGTTTGACCTTCCATCGTGGTTACCGCAAGCGTCGAACTCAGGGTTTGGGGAACATGCATAGCAACCAGTACCAGCGTACTCAGCAAGGCGATAGGGATAAAAATCCGCGTATTCGCTTTGACAAAATCCTGAAAGAAGTTGCCTACTGACTTTTTACCCGTAATCCCTCTGACAAAAGCCACTGCCACGGCAAAACCGCTGGCGGCCGAGGTGAACATCATCATCGTAATGACCGCCATTTGCGAGAAATACGAAAGACCTGTCTCTCCGCTGTAATGCTGTAGATTGGTATTGGTCATAAAGCTGATGACGGTATTGAAGCTAAGGGTTTCCTCCATCCCTCCAACTCCGTTAGGGTTAAGGGGAAGTGCATTTTGCACTCTGAGGAAGAGATAACTTATAGCCACTAATACCACATTGGTCAAAATAAAACTGAGCGCATAGTTTTTCCATGACATCCCCTCCCGCTTTTTTAGTCCGATCAGGCGAAAGATGCCCTTTTCCGCAGGTGCAAACCACCGGTCTGTCCGATTGGGTTCGTTGGAAAAGACATTGTATAAGTAGGTACCCACTGGTTTGACCAGCAATAATAAAATG
>JAIMBU010000451.1 GCA_023511325.1 Gorillibacterium sp. | reverse complement strand
GCTTAGCGTCTTTTGGTGTTCGTAGAGACACATCTGGAAATGCGTAACACACAGAGTTTGCTGCAATTCTTGCTTTTATTCCAATCCAAGTCGTTTGAAAATCGTATCCACATGCTTTAAATGCCAGCTTGGATCAAAGCATTCAGCGATTTCCTGAGGGTTAAGATGGGCTGTAATCGCTGGGTCCGCTTCAATAATATCGCGAAAGGAGCGCTGTTCCTCCCACGACTGCATGGTACGTGGTTGCACGGTGTCATAGGCTTGCTCACGACTGATACCTTTGTCAATTAGCTTGGTCAATACCCGCCCAGAGAATGGTAGGCCGAAGGTCCGCTCCATGTTCCGCTTCATATTATCTGGATAAACGGTGAGATTCTTCACGATATTGCCGAAACGGTTCAGCATATAGTCCAGCAGGATGGTCGAATCCGGTAAAATAATCCGTTCCACCGACGAGTGGGAAATGTCGCGTTCATGCCAAAGCGATACGTTCTCGTACGCCGAAAGCATATGTCCGCGAATTACTCGCGATAAACCGGAGATGCTCTCACAGCCGATCGGATTGCGCTTGTGAGGCATGGCTGAGGAGCCCTTTTGCCCCTTGGCGAAGGCTTCCTCGACCTCGCGGATCTCACTTTTCTGCAGGGCGCGAATTTCTGTAGCGAACTTATCCAGCGATGTCGCAATCAGCGCGATTGTGGCGATATAGTCAGCATGCCGATCTCGCTGCAGGGTCTGCGTGGAGATGGGTGCCGCTTTGGTTCCCAGCTTGCCACACACATATTGCTCAATCGAGGGATCAATGTTGGCATAGGTGCCGACGGCGCCAGACATTTTGCCATACTGAACACCATCTGCCGCCTGACGGAAGCGCTCCAGGTTACGCTTCATTTCCTCATACCACAGGGCCATCTTAAGCCCGAAGGTGGTAGGCTCGGCGTGGACACCATGTGTCCGTCCCATCATCGCTGTATATTTAAAAGCTTGCGCTTTATTTTTCAGAATTTCGATAAATTGCAGCAGGTCCTTCTCGATAATCTGGTTAGCTTGAAGGATCAAATAACCTAGCGCCGTATCCACAACATCTGTGGAGGTCAGACCGTAATGCACCCATTTCCGCTCCGCGCCAAGCGTCTCCGATACGGCACGGGTGAAGGCGATCACGTCATGTTTGGTTTCCTGCTCAATCTCGTAGATCCGGTCGATGTTAAAAGCTGCATTCGCTCGCAGTGTCACCGTGTCTTCCTTGGGAATGACTCCAAGCTCGGCCCATGCCTCGCAGGACAAAAGCTCAACCTCTAGCCAGGCTTTAAATTTATTCTCCTCGGTCCAAATCGCGCCCATTTCGGGTCTTGTATACCGTCCGATCATGCGATCAATCTCTCCCTTTTTTGAAAAAATGCTGCGGATGAAGTGCAAATCACTGGTAAATAAAGTGCAGTCAACGCTTAAAAGTTAGCACCGAGTCATTTCAGGCCAGATGCCTGAGTGCTCCACCCAAGCAAGTGCTTGGTTAACGTCTTCAGTGAGCAATGTGATGTGTCCCATTTTACGTTTAGGCTTCGCATCCTTCTTCCCGTATAAATGAAGCTTCACGGAAAGGCCTTGCTCCTCCACATCTTGTGCCGCCAGCCAAGCAAGAGCAGGCTCGACATGCTCCCCTAGCAGATTGACCATTACTGCTGGAAATAGCTGCTCGGTTGAGCCCAGCGGCAAGCCACATATGGCACGAACATGCTGCTCAAACTGCGAGGTACGACACGCCTCTATGGTATAGTGGCCGGAATTGTGGGGTCGCGGCGCAAGCTCGTTGATGAATAACTCACCCTCGTCGGTGAGGAACATTTCAACGGCCAGCAGGCCAACGACGCCGAGCGACTCGGCCAGCTGCACGGCCAGCGCTTCTGCGCGCTGGCGCACCTGCTCCGGCACTCGTGCCGGAGCGATGGACACGTGGAGAATATTCTCCACGTGGATGTTCTCGGCGGCGGGGAAGGCACGAACCTCGCCGCGAGAGCTGCGCGCCGCGATGACGGATAGCTCGTGCTGGAAGCGGATAAACCGCTCCAGTACGAGCTCCGTCCCGCCGGAGCCAAGCGCGGCAAAGGCCGCATCGGCCTCATCCGCATCGCGGATGACGCGCTGGCCCTTGCCATCGTAACCACCGGTAGCCGTTTTCAGCACGCAGGGCGTGCCGAGTTTGGCTACCGCATCATGCAACTCAGCCGCGCTTCGCACTGCGGCGTAAGGTGCCACTGGTGCGCCTGCGGCTTCAATGGCACGCTTCTCCCGCAGCCTATGCTGCGTAGTGTACAGCAGCCCGTGGCCTTGCGGCACATACGATTGCTCCGTCAGCATGCCAGCAATAGCGGCATCGACGTTCTCGAACTCGTAGGTAATCACATCGGCCAAACGGGCCAATTCCCGCGCCGCCGCCACATCTTCATAAGCGGCGGTGATCTGCCGATCTGCAACCTGACCCATCGGCGAATCTGCCGTCGGGTCCAAGGTGACAAATCGGTAACCCATATGGCTGCCAGCAAGCGCCAGCATACGCCCTAGCTGTCCGCCCCCCAGCACGCCAATTGTAGCGCCGGGAAGGATCATTTTGACATCATTATTTGCACTTCCACCTGCACCGCTCATATCTGCTCTCGCTTCCCCTAGCTGTAGCTGTATGCCATGCCCATCGTCTTTCTCTCTACTACAACTTATACCCTCTTTTGTACTCATTAGCCAACGCCTAGCACCAACCTACAGCAGATTGTCGCTCGACTCCAGCACCGTTTGCTTCATCTGCTCCCGGCGCTCCAAAAGCCTACCTTGTAGCTCTGGGTCATTGATCCCGAGAATCTGTGCCGCGAGTAGCCCCGCATTGATTGCTCCAGCTTGTCCGATGGCGACGGTTGCTACCGGTACGCCACCCGGCATTTGGACGATGGACAGTAGCGAATCCAGTCCGTTCAAGCTTGAACTCTTCACCGGGACGCCGATTACTGGCAGCACCGTTTTGGCTGCTACCATTCCAGGCAGATGTGCGGCGCCGCCCGCTCCAGCGATGATCACCTGTAGGCCTCTCGCTACTGCCTGCTCTGCATAGGCAAACATCAAGTCTGGTGTTCGATGCGCCGAAATGACTTTTTTCTCATAAGAAACGTGTAACTCATCCAATAGGTCACAGGTGTGCTTCATCGTTTCCCAATCGGACTGGCTACCCATGATTACTCCCACTTTTACTGTCATGCAGCTACGACTCCTCTCCTGTTTAGCTTTTCCATTTTCCTGCCTAAGCTTGCTCATCAATTCCTTAAAATCATAACAATTCCAGCCTTAAAACAGTTCATCGCTTCGGAACCACTTCCAAATGCGGTGATCGGGATTCCCAATCCCATAGGAAGCCTTTTTAACAAAAAAAGTCCCGCTATGGGCTAGACTTGCCCCTTAAGCCGGACGAATAAGAACGCCTCTGCCTTTCGCTTGAAAAAAAGCCCACCCACTGCAGTAGTCTTTCCTCAAAACAAAAAAAGCCAAGACGGCACTCTTACTCGTAGTCCAAAAATTTCCGGTTTTTGGGTAGAGACTTTCGGGCCATATTCCCGAGTATATACGAGTTATGAAAATATCAAGAAAATATCACTTAAGGATAACGAGTCATTGCCCAAAAAGCGCCAACAAGTATCAATGTAAGGAACTGATCATCGAACAAGGAAGTCAAAAAAAGCAAATGTCACCTTCTCATGTTACCTTTCAATATTACCAGTCGAACGGAAGCTATGTCAATGAAAGACGAACGTTGATGATCGAAAATAATTAAAAGTTCGTATTTAAGTCATAAGATTCGAATATTACTCACAAAGAGGTATTATTAG
>JAIMBU010000045.1 GCA_023511325.1 Gorillibacterium sp. | reverse complement strand
AATTTTTCAAACGAGAAAGAAAAGAGGAACCTGAGGGGAATTGACACATATGAAGAATAAAAAGCGGTTTATCCTCCTGGTGGTAGTTGCCCTTGCGGTCAGTCTTGTCTTTTCATTAGCAACAATAAGTGGTTATCATCCGTCTTTATATAGAACAGATCTGCGTGCGGTTACGAACGGCAACGCTTCTTGGATTATGGCGTGGAAAGAGGACCCGCCCCTTGCCTTTCGCGAAGAAAGCGTGAGTGAGCGCGAATACCCGGATTCCCACATTACCATTTCGCGACCTAAGTCGGGTGTAGATGAAGCGGCTTGGCTTGCGCGCTGGAAAGACCCAGAGTGGACAGAGTCCGTTGACCAGAATCAGACCTATCGAGTTGCCCAAATTCCAAATGACCCGATGTTAAGTCATCAAAAATATTTGAGCCAGATTCATGCCCCAGAGGCCTGGAACACGGTCACAGGTAGTGGTGATGTTATCGTGGCTGTTGTTGATACAGGGGTTGAACTGAACCACCCTGACCTTGCTCCATTGCTGATTAAAGGAACGAATCTGGTTAATCCTGGTGCGCCTCCCGAGGACGATAATGGACATGGGACGAATGTCACCGGTGTGATTGCGGCTGCTGTTGGCAATGAGAAAGGGATAGCGGGCATTTTATGGAATGCCAAGATTATGCCGATAAAAGCTCTTGAGGCGGACGGTACGGGGGATGAGGATCGCTTAGGCGAAGGCATTCGCTATGCTGTAACCCATGGCGCTGATATTGTGGTGCTTTCGCTTGGTTTAAACAAACCATCCGCTTATATGGAGTCCATTGTCAGCTATGCGGAAAGCAAAGATGTACTCTTGGTTGCCGCTTCAGGCAATGAGGGTAAAGCGGTCAAATACCCAGCTGCTTATCCAACAGTACTTGCGGTTGGTGGAGTAATGGGTGATAATAGCCGTGCAACACTATCGAATTATGGAGCAGAGCTGGATATTGTAGCACCATGGAATGTATTTACAACTTCCCGTGGTGGGAACTATAGCTTCAGTGGAGGCACATCTCTTGCTGCACCACAGGCTGCAGCTGTTGGTGCCCTCATGCTCAGCTTGAACCCACAGCTGAAGCCTTACGAGCTGCGCAGCATCCTTCGGGAAACTGCACAGCACCTCAGTCAAACAGTTGGGTGGGACGCCGAAACGGGCTATGGTCTACTTCGTGCGGATGCTGCGGTAGTGGCTACTAAAGCCGTGACCTTATCAACAGGCGGGGTAACTCAGCGTACGGCCACTCGGTTGCCCTTGAATAAGCAGACGGACGTCATCTGGGGTAAGAATCAGACGGCATGGTATCAGTTTGAAGCGAGCTATAACGGCTACGTGGATCTAGATCTCCATTCGATCAAACCGCTAAAGGGTGCCGTTTTGGAGCTCTATGCTGATTTATCAAGGGAAAGCGTTCGCTATGAGCTGAACGATCTTGCCAGCATATCTTTACCGGTGAACAAAGGTTCTCATTGGGTCAAAATCACCGCTTCTAAACAGGTTAAACCCGGAACAGTCTATCACTTAACACCCAAGTTCCGCATGAAGAAAGATCCGTTTGAGGATAATGATCGTCCTTACATGGCTTATAGGCTCTACCCGCGTAGCCAAAGCCTAACCGCAACATTTGATCGTTCTGGTGATGTCGATTGGTATTCGATCAAGGTAGATCGGCCCGGCAAGCTTCGGGTAAAGGTTTATACAGATACCTCACGTATCGACCTTAATCTCATGGTCAAGCGAGAGGAAGAAGAGGAAATACTTAACGACCGACAGGATGAAGGAATGCCAGAATCCGTGGAGGTTCCTGAAGTAAAGCCCGGTTTCTATTACATCAGGGTGGGAAGCATAGAACGTTCGGAGGCCCCCCCGACCGGTGAATACACACTTAAGGTTACCTACGATACGGATTATCTGGATCCACTTGAACCCAACAATAAGCCTTATCAAGCGTCAGAGATGAAACCGAACTATACTTATAAAGGTACATTGACACCTGAGGCTGATCAGGATTGGTTTCATTTCCATTTGAACGAAGCCGCCGATGTCCAATTGTCCTTAATTGGCAATTCACTGCAGCCGTTTATCCCACTGATCGTGATGGATGCTAAGCTTAACCCGTTAAGCTTAACTCACCCCATCTTCCAAGGGAACGGTTCAATTCCGCTTCAAGAGCAAGGTGGTATGATCCATCTCAAGTCGGGAAGCTATTACGTTAAACTTGGGCCAGCAGTAGGTACACCTACGAATGGTGGAGCTTACACGCTTGGTATGAAAATATTGAGATAATTACCAACGATGATTAGATGAATGCCCGATTTGCAGAAAGGAGAACACCATGTACAAGGGAAATTCTCTCGACCAGATGTTAGCCATTAATGGGTTAACCTCTATCCTCATCATGCTGGTATGTGTAACACTAGCCTGGATGGGACTACAGCAGCTACGTTTTGAACAGTTACTCAAGCAACCCAAATCTTTTTCAGCCAAGGTTCTTCAAGTGTTTCTTGCCATTGCTTTGGGTTATCTCGTTGGAAAATTTATCACAGATTACATCAATTGGTCCTCGGATATTACGGGCGCCTTCTAATCTAGAAATTGCCTTACAATACCGCCTAATAAACCTGAATAACAACACCGTCAATAGCTAAAAATGGGTACAACGTCTTTTTTCGAATAAGCCATTTTACCGTTCCGATAAGTAACCAGTAATGCACGGTTGATACATGATAAACAAATGAGGTTGTAAACATGATGATAAAAAACAAGAAAACCGAGATGCGGGGGGATGCTGCATGAGTAAGATCATCATCCGCGGCGGCTCAGTTCTGAGCGGAAATGTCAAAATAAGTGGGGCCAAGAATGCTGTTCTACCGATTATTGCAGCGGCACTTCTTGCAGCGGAAGGCGAGAGCGTTATCCATGATGCTCCTGCGCTCCATGATGTAATGACAATCAATCAGGTGGTTCAAAGCTTGGGAGCCAAGGTGGATTATCGTTTGGATACAGTGCGGATCAATGCTACTCATATTACGACGACGGAAGCAGCTCCAGAGCTAGTCCGCCGGATGAGGGCATCCTTTCTTGTACTGGGACCACTGCTTGCTCGATTTGGGCATGCCAAAATTTCACTACCCGGCGGCTGCGCGATTGGTAACCGTCCGATTGATCAACATTTAAAGGGCTTCGAAGCCATGGGTGCGGTCATTGATGTGGGGCAAGGCTATATTGAAGTGAAGGTAGACGGTCCCTTAAAGGGCGCTAAGATTTATTTAGATGTAGCAAGTGTAGGCGCAACTGAGAACATTATGCTGGCAGCTACTTTGGCTGAAGGCGTCACATATATTGAAAATGCTGCTAAAGAGCCAGAGATCGTAGATCTTGCCAATTTCCTTGGCGCGATGGGAGCTAAGGTTCGCGGTGCGGGCACAGAGGTTATCCGCATCGATGGCGTGAAGCAGCTTCACGGAGCCGTGCATACCGTAATTCCTGACCGCATTGAAGCGGGGACCTATATGATAGCTGCAGCCATAACAGGCGGCAGCATCCGTGTTGAAGGTGCCATTGGCGATCACCTTCGTCCGCTGATCTCTAAGCTTCAGGAGATGGGGGTTGAAGTGGAGGAAGAGGACAATGCGATTCGCGTTGTTGCGGGTAAACCGCTGAAAGCAGTGGACATCAAGACGCTACCACATCCGGGTTTTCCCACAGATATGCAGTCGCAGATGATGGCACTGATGCTTAAGGCCAATGGAACGAGTGTAATTACTGAGACGATATTCGAGAATCGCTTCATGCATGTGGAAGCATTTCGCGCCATGAACGCCGAGATTATGGTTGAGGGACGAACAGCGATCGTAACCGGGGGAAGCCATTTGATGGGGGCTAAGCTCTGTGCAACCGACTTACGGGCGGGTGCTGCATTGGTTCTGGCGGCACTTTCCGCCGATGGGGAATCGGAGATATCCGATGTTTATCACATTGATCGTGGCTATGTAAATATCGTCAACAACCTATATGCTTTAGGGGCGGATATTGAGCGGTTCGATCGGATGGAAGAGAACGAGCCTGTACGGGAAGAAGTGGAGAAACTCGGTAAGATTGGGGTTCTATTCAAAGCGCAGCCTAGCATGGCCTAAGGGAAATTGGACTTCTATTATCGACTTGCGCAGATATCTGTTGTCTTGACCTAAGACAGCGGATATTTGGTTTATCTTCGGTGGGTATGACAATCATATGACATCTTGCACTAGGTAACTGAGGTTTGTTCTTCTATAATAAGGACAAGATGTGCGAATAGGCAGGTGTTGTCATGTCTTTAAAGATTATGAAGGCAGCTAATTCTTTCCAAGCATTAAAGCATAAGGTATTTGAAGCTCGTAAGCTTCCAAAGAGAGAATGGAGTGGGCTCGACTCCTTCATTTTCGCTCTGCGAACGATCTGGTTTGCTGCCAGCGTGGTGGTCTTGGTCCAGAAGGAGATGGATGGAATCAAGGATGCACTCGTCCTTGGCTGGTTTTTCCTCTCTTTTATTACCCCTCAACTGTTTTTTCGTCCTGGCTTAATCCGACCTTTTTGGTATGTGGTGCTGGAAGTGACGATAACTGGAGGGTTATTTGTGTTTACATCGACAATGGTTGGCGGAGAGAGCGTCTATAAATTCCTCTATCTCCCGTTGTCTGTTGGCTATTTAACTGGACGGCGCGGGTTATGGACGGTTGGCCCGGGAGTGGTTCTCTTCCTTCCGCTCCTTGCCCTGTGGTTTGGAAAAGAATCGTTGTCGCTTGGACAAACCTTTGACTTTCTAGCGTATTATTTCGCTTTTTATGGGCTTGGTTTGGCACTCAACCTGCTCGTTTCCGCGCATGAGCGGACGAAAGAACTGCTTTCTGTGATCCGGGAGAAGAATGGGGTGCTGGAACAGTATGCTCGCCAAGTGGAGAATATGACTTTGCTCGAAGAACGCAGCCGTATGGCCAGAGAGCTTCATGATACAGTGGGGCATACGTTTACCTCAGTTATTATTGGAATGGATGCACTGCGTTATCAGATCGATGTCGCTCCAGAAGAAGCCAAGGAAAGCTTACGTGAACTTCTGAGCGTCACACGTCAGGGGCTCGACGAAACACGAAGTGCCATCCATCAGATGGGCATCGATGACTCGGGTAGCCTTAACCTTTCGATTTCACGTATGGCAGAGGAGTTCGCCCGCCACACGTGTACAGAAGTGGACGTTCAGCAGGAAGCTGTAGAGCCTAGCTTAGGACTCTCTCAGGCGGCACGGTTGGCTCTCGTGCGCTGTTTGCAGGAGTCGCTGACCAATGCCAAGCGGCATGGGCAAGCGACTCATGTGAGCGTTCAGATTGATTCTACGCAGGATAGGATCACCCTCGCCATAATCGATAATGGCGTGGGGGCCGACCCTCTTGTACCGGGCTTTGGCATTCGGGCCATGCGTGAGCGGTTGGCTGCCCTGCAGGGTTCACTCCAAGTGACATCCCGTCAAGGCGAGGGTGGAGGAACATCGGTTGTCTGCTCTGTCCCCCTTCGCCGAGGCTCGTAATGATAAATGAACAAGAGAGGAGGCCGTGATCGTGAGTGAAACGCAAAGGATATCGCTAGCTATCGTCGAGGACCAAGAGCTCATCCGCAAAAGCTTGAAGATTGTGCTTGGGATGGAGCCGGATTTTCACGTAGCATGGCTTGCTGAGAATGGAAGTAAGGCAATCGAGCTCTGCAAAGCCGACCCACCTGATATCATCCTGATGGACATTAAGATGCCGATCATGGACGGGGTAGAGGCGACGAAACGAATTAAAGCAGAATGGCCATCCGTCAAGGTCATCATCTTAACCACCTTTGAAGAAGTCGAGCTCGTGCTAGACGCTCTTCACTCTGGCGCGGAGGGCTACCTGCTGAAAGCGATGGACCCCAAAGATTTAGCCTCTGGTATTCGTCATGTCCACCGGGGAGAGACGCTCATCCCTCAACATATGGCTAAGGAGATTTTTGCCCGGGGTAGGTTGGGCAGCGGGGCGACTTCAGCTACGGGCTCGACTCAGAAGCCCGATGATTATGGGCTTAGCGAGCGTGAGGTGCAGGTGCTAAAGGCGCTTTCCGATGGCTTGTCCAATCGTGAGATCGGTAGTAAGCTATTTATTTCCGAAGGAACAGTCCGGAATTACATAAGCGCTGTATATGCTAAGATGGACGTGCGTAATCGGGCTGAGGCAGCACGCAAGGCAATGGAAAGCCACTGGTTTCGTGACAGTCTACATGACAACCGACACTAACGTCATATGACGTCACGCTGATAAGATCAGGATATAACAAATGATCAGGAGGGCAAGCCCATGTACGAACCCGACAAGCAGATACCCAATTTTCCGAATTTATCTGATTTCCCCGCAACTGAGCCAAGAAAGCTAAAAAGCACTGCCGGTGCTGTGCTGTTTGCCATATTTCTTCCCGGCACCGGACATTTTTACCTTGGGCTGATGAAGCGAGGGCTTACCTTTATGCTCGGGGTGATCCTTAATATTGTGTTAATCACCTCTATTGTGACGAATCAATTTAGCTTTAGCTCACCCAAGCTTTTTGTTCCTGCCGTTACCTTTGCTTCGCTTCTCCTGCCCGTGATGTACGTGTACCATATCTTCGATGCCGCTCAGCGTGCGAAACTAATCAATAGCAATCGAGATAATCCTTTTTGGGACTATACCTTTGATGAACTTCCCATCAAGCCTCCGATTCTCGGAGGAATCCTGGTTCTCTCCGGTGCTATCTTGTTTCTGTATCAGATGGCGCCTAGCCTGATGGCCATGTTATTCAAAGACTTCGGTGGAACCTTCCTTGCTCTTCTGCTTATTGGTGGCGGCGGCTGGATCATTTATCGGATGAAATGAGGTGTCCTTTGTGAAGCGATATCGCGCAGGTCAATGGACAGCGGTATTCCTCATGTTTCTAACGGGCACTCTGCTACTGGCAGATGAATGGCTCAGCGTTGAGTGGAATTACGCAAGCAGTCTGTGGAGGGTTTGGCCGATTGCACTGGTTCTTTTTGGTGTGGAGGTGCTTGTAGCGGGTAAACGACAGGCGAAGGTACGCTATTCTCTCGGCGGTGCATTTATTGTTGTTTTCTTGTTGATCGGCATGGAATTGTACTCTTTAATTACCACACATTAGAGCGTACTGTGATGATAATATGAACGACAGAGGAACCGCCCACAGGCGGTTCTTTTTTTATAAGTTAACGCTGATTTAAGCATTGGTAAATGCAAGGCATGTATCCTTGAGTTCTACCAAAGCTAGTATTCTCATATCCTAGGTATTGTCGATAGGGTGGATATCCACCCTACTTAAAGAGAGAGCGACTTTTATCGCAGGAGGATGACGATCAAAATGAAGAAACAGAAGTACCTGTTGCAGGAATGGCTTAGCAAGCAGAGGACGAGCCGTTTGGCTCACGGGGCTCAGAACTTAGGAGCACTGGCACTTGGATGGCTTCGCCACGTTGTCCGCTTCCTCCACCAACTGCCGGCCGCATCTACCATCCGGTTTCCCCGCCTAATTGTTGTCCGTACACACCGCCGTGCTCAGCGTAATCACGGAGTGACGACAGCACAGTGGCATGTTCGCCGCGTCCAACCCTTGGTATTCTTGTGGCTAATGCTTTTTTTCGTTGCTGGGCTTACGGTTTTGGTCACGGGGCTCTTCATCCAGCAGGGGAGTCATCCAAAGGGAAGCGAGCAATTGAGGCAGGAGGTCGTGTCAGACCCTAATAAACAAATGCAGCAGACTGCGGTAGACAAGCTGACAAAACCACAGCAGTTAAGTCAACAAGCAAGCTCACTCGGGATAACGAAAGCGAATCAACTGATCGTTCCCGTCTATTTATCCAAAGAGAAGAAGGTAGACCGGGTTCCGCTGGAGGAGTATGTGTTGGGTGTACTTGCTGCTGAAATGCCAACCGATTTCGAATTAGAGGCACTCAAGGCTCAGGCGTTAGCGGCACGGACTTACATTGTCCGGCGGTACAAGGATCAGGATTTCAGCGGGGTTCCGAGCAAGGAGGCCTGGGTGACGGATACGGTAACCCATCAAGCCTATCTGACTCCCGAGCAGATGAAGAAGCAGTGGGGGCCAAAGGTATATGAGGCAAAGCTCACCAAGCTCACCAAAGCGGTTAATGAAACAGCGGGACTTATAATCACGTATGGGGGAAAACCAATCAACGCGGTTTTCTTCTCAGTAGGCAATGGCTATACAGAGAATGCAGAAGACTACTGGAGTGTGGCGGAGCCCTACCTGAGGAGCGTTTCGAGTCCATGGGATAAGCTTGCTCCAAACTTCAAGGAAACGATTACCCTTACCCCAAAGAGTATCGTCCAAAAGCTCGGGCTTAATCGTAACGTCAGTGCAGCCGATGTGGTAGCGGGGATGAAGGTGGGGGAACTGACTGCGGGTCAGCGGATCAAGCAGGTAAGAATTGGTGGTATCTGGTTTACAGGTCGCGACGTACGGGAGAAGCTCGGGCTGCGATCCTCCTATTTCACCTGGAAGGTAAAAGGGTCCTCGATCGAAATCACCACCTATGGCAATGGGCATGGGGTGGGGATGAGCCAGTGGGGGGCAAATGGGATGGCAGCGCAGGGAAAAACAGCAGAGGAAATCGTAGCCTATTACTACCAAGGGATCAAGATTGAGAGTGACGTCCCCTATCTCCATGCGAATATGAACTGAGTTTACTAGTGATATAAATGACTCAATGCCTTGTGGGGTGGCTTTTCCGGGCGTTCAGTCTCTGATATATATCATTTTAGAAATCTTTTAACAAAATATATCATCTCGCGTATAAAAGCTTCCATTCTGGCAAGAATGGTTGAAGAGGTGATATAAATGAAAGATAACCAAGACAAAGAAACCCGTTTACATGAAACTCCTCAAACTCCAGGGGAGCACAAAACGGCCAAACCCGCTTCTGCTTGGAAAAGGCTTCTGGCTAAAAAATGGGCCTATCCAGCAATCTACATGGCAGCTGCGGCAATTATCATTTCGTTAATGTGGTTGTATCAGGGGGCTGACGGCGGTAAGACGCCGGGTAAGGACCTAGGCCTGCAAACCGGTAAAACCGGACAGGAAACCGTCCAAAAGAACAATGACCCTGATGCTCTGCCCGTTAACGGAACAGTCGAGCAAATGCGCTGGCCGGTTACCGATCCAAGCGAACTGAACACGGCGATGAGCTACTATGATAATGCGGCGGGGCCGGAAGAGAAGGCTGCAGCTATTATCCAGTATGGGGATACCTCCTATCCAAGCACAGGTATCGACCTCGTACGTGAGGACAATCAAACCTTCGATGTACTTGCAGCGAAGAGTGGAAAAGTCACAGCAGTTGAACAAAGTCCGGTAGTCGGTAATCTGGTTGAGATCACCCATGCGGATGGGCTTGTCACGGTCTATCAAAGTCTCGACGAGGTCAAGGTCGCCAAGGATGCCGAAGTGAAGGCCGGCGATGTCATCGCCAAGGCTGGACGCAACGACATGGAGAAGGACGTAGGCGTGCATCTGCACTTTGAAGTTCGTGATGGCGAGAATACGGTCAATCCAACG
Organism: Gorillibacterium sp.; assembly: GCA_023511325.1. Lineage (GTDB taxonomy): Bacteria > Bacillota > Bacilli > Paenibacillales > NBRC-103111 > Gorillibacterium. The sequence continues at coordinate 333 of JAIMBU010000045.1, read as the reverse complement.
AGTCTATTGCCTAAATAACCAACCAAACACTGTCAGGCGAATGCTTTCCAGATCTTTTCTGGAGAGGGTTCGCCCTTTTTTTGCGAATTTCTCCATTATTAGATGTCCAATAATGCGTTTGTCCGAGGACTCCTGACTAATTGACCTGCAAGCGTTTAATTTCTTTTTTCAGTGCCTCTACCTGTGGATCTATATCATTCTTGATGTCATCAGCAGTGGTGTTAACGATAATATCGGGTATCAATGAGATTTCTGCAGATGCATTTGAGTCAGGGCGAACCCAAGCCATATGTGAAAGTGTAAATGAAAGACCAGAATGGGGGAGTTGAAAGG
>JAIMBU010000450.1 GCA_023511325.1 Gorillibacterium sp. | reverse complement strand
GTGTGATTGAGTCCGGGAAAGCCGCCCCCTATCAAAGCTAAGCGGTATGTCGGTAATAGAATTGAATATACAGCCTCTTTGACAACCCTGCTTTGTTTCTTTTATTCCTCTAAGAAGAAGTCGGTGTCAATTCTTTTTACTTCATAGACTGCTGCTGTTGTTACCCCAAGATTATAATCAATCATGAACTGGGCAACTTGTTCTCCATCCAATAACACAACTTTACTTTCTATATGTGCCACATAATCTTTGGCTTCCTTTGTATAGGTAGAGGTAGTAATAAACACACCTTTTCTTGCTCTGTTTCCATGTAAAGCTCCAACAAACTTTTGAATCTCGGGACGGCCAACACTCCCCTCCCACCTCTTTGCTTGAATGTAGATAATATCAAGTCCTAGTCGGTCTTCTTTAATCATTCCGTCAATACCACCATCACCGCTTCGTCCAACAGCCTTCCCTGCATCTGCAATTGAACCCCCGTAACCCATTTTGACAAGCAATTCTACAACCACACGTTCAAAATAATTAGGTGTTCCAGCCTTAAGCCTGGAAAGCAATTCGTGTACCAATTCTTCGCGGAGCTTCATATAGCTATGTTCCAAATTTTCTTCTGGAGTATATTGCTCAGCCTCATCCATCTCGTCCTTGTTTGGTTCTTCTTTTAGCTTAGTATTATGAAAGGCAGAGAATTCTATGAACCTTCTTAAATATGCTATATTAATGAATTCAGGAGCTTCCTGAAGAACCTCAAGACCCCTTACGGTAATTTTACAGAATCCACGTCGGGTATACTCAATTAAGCCTGCCTTCATCAGATAGGTTCGTGCCCATCCTACACGATTAGTGAATATAGCCTGCCGTCCACTCGGAAGCAACTCCCTTAACTCATCTTCACTCAGTTGAAATAAAACCGCTAAATTTTGTATTGTATCACTATGCTTATACTCCCGTTTGTCTGCCACACCTTTCAGAAAAGGCAGCATAATACTTTGAAAATCAGGAATTGTCATAATACGCCTCCACTTATCATTCATCAAACTATTTTTTATTTTTACAAAATCGAATCCAGCCATCCTCTTATTTTCTGTTCTTCGTTGCTTCCGGTTGTAGAGAGTCTTTGTAATTTATGTCCGTATTTCTCAAAGATGATTCCCTTCAGTTCATCTCGTTTCAACTGCTCCGGATTGTTCTCATGAAAAGCAAACCCGTCCACCTCTATAGCAAAAGCTAACGATTTATCCAGCTTATGATAAATAACAAAATCGACGGAGGATTGATGCTGAATATACAGCCGTTCATGTTCCTCCAATCTAGTCAAATCCCCAAACAGGTTCAGCAGTAGCATCTGATTACCCAGTTCAAACCCGCTATATGCAGGCTCCTGCAAAATATCCTCAAGCAATGCCTGCATCATGTTCTCTGACATAAATCGTGATACCTGAACCCCCCGCACCCTTTCTCTGAAAGACCGAAGCTTTTCCGAATATTCTTTGTATAACAGGTCAAACACAGACACAATTTCACTATCCATGATGACTTGATCCAGCGTACTGTATTCCATATACCGGGTCAAATCGCCGATTTCATTCCCATAGGTTCGGAACAAGGCTTGATCGGTCACCAGAATAAATTTTTTCTGGGCACGTGACACAGCAACATTAATTTTGCATGGATCGTTCACGAATTTCATACCTATTTTTCCTGAACGGCTCTGGTCCAGTACAGTTGACATGATCATGATGGGTTTCTCACGGCCTTGATATTTATGTATCGTATCGCTTTCGATATCGTCTGCCAATTGATGAGAGGCTTTATCCACTTGCTTGCGATATGGGGTTACAAACCCAATGTCGGAGTGTCCTGCAGCAGCCTCTTCAAGTCCCAAAAGCACCTCTTGTTCAATCACATCCAGCTCTCTCTGATTAAACTTTCCTTTTTTTGCACCCCGTGTAACTTCGCGCATATGATTGCCAAGCTCTGTCCGGTAGATAAGCAAGGGGGAAGTCTCTCCCACAGCACTTGTGAAGGTAATCAGCTCACCGTCATAATATTTCTGATTGCAGAATTCAATGATTTGAGGATGACAGCGATAATGCTCCCGCAAAACCACTTTTGGAACTGCATCACCATATAAGGTAAGGACGGAAGAGAGAAGATTTTGCTGAAAATAATTATACGCTTTATGTATGCCGACAGATTCCGTGCTTCCGATGGATTCCTCAATCTTTACATCCACAATTTGTGGTAACTGCTTGGTATCGCCGACAATGATCGCCCGTTTGCAGCAGGATAAGGCAAGAGCGCCTGTCAGAAGATCTACCTGGGAAGACTCATCAATAATCACATAGTCAAACAGGAAATCAGCCGGAACACAGTTGCGCAAGGAATGCGTGGTGCTTAGAACAATTGGATAATGGTCGATAAAAGAGTCGAAATTCTTGGCATGCATGTATGTCTTCTCGTTGCATTCAATTTTGGAGCGGTTATGATACTTCTCATGCAATCTGTGCCGGAAAAGTTGAACCGAATCGTGTTGATGCTGCTTTAGCAGATCTAGATAGGACTGAGCCTGTAATTCTTCTTCAATAGCTGCAACACGTTTGGATAACTCTTTAACCTTTAACACGTAGAACTGTTGTTGAAAATTTACGATGATCTCAACTTCCTGTTCCTTTAAACGTTTAAAATCAGTGAAGCCGTGCTTGACCAGCAGCTTGAACTTATAGAAGAGACTATCTTCTTTGCCCTTCTCCACAGCAAGAAAACTGTCCTTCATAAACTCCAAAATCCGGTCAGGTGTTTGCCGATAAAACGATAGTTTCCCGATTTTACGAACATCCTGCTTTTCATAATAATGTTCAAAGTGCTTTTGCTCCAATAAATAGGCCGACAGCTTTTGCTGCAGCTGTGCCTTCTCCCTATCCAACTCCATCAGCTGAGAAATGCGGCTATCTAACTTTCTCACCTTTTCCAGCTGCTTTAACTCCGATAAGTCGCTTTTCCACTCGGAAACATCCCAATCAGGCAAATTGGTGAAAAAAACCTCCTTGTTCTCTCTGTTGCCGAGTGGTGCAACAAAAAAATGATAACCTTCAGCCTCAAGCTTATCCCGAACATTTTGCACCGCAGCATTGTTGCCAGAGACAACAGCAACTTTCTTGTTCTGCATGACGGCCAAATTAGCCAATATATTCAAAATCGTTTGGGTTTTTCCGGTTCCCGGAGGCCCTTCAACGACGCTGATTGCATGATGCATAGCTTGGTCAAGAGCCGTTTTCTGACTTAAATTATACCTAAATGGAAAGATTGGCGTGGTATTAACCTCATTATCTGCTACAATCGGTCGTTTATTAATGTAATGACTTAAAACACTTCCTGGATGGATAACACTTAACTTGGCGAATTGTCTCATCAAAAAAGCATCTATATCCGGCTGATCTTCCTCGCCCTTAACATGCTCAGAGATGGTACGCCAATAATCCATGATCTTGTAAGCTTCAACGATCTGAACCCCGCTGCTTTCAATACGAATTTGATTCTTTTCAAATATTTCGGTTTTATCATCAGCAAAAAAGACTCGAACATTAGCGCCAAAATCCAGCACTCTCTTCACGTCAGGTAAGGAAATACCATTATGAAATACAGCTTTCTTATCCGTGATTCGAATAACAACCGGATTCTTCAGAACCGTGACATCTTTAGCGGAATAAGAATATGCTTTGGGATTATTTCGATACATCACTCGTATCCGTGAATTTGTATCTTCATAGGATACAACCTGTTCTGTCTTGTCTTCATTCTTTATTAGGATAAGGCAGCTTTCTTTGTCCATGGTCAGCCTCTCTGAATGCCTGCATTTGATACCCCTTAATTGAAGACGTTTATC
>JAIMBU010000449.1 GCA_023511325.1 Gorillibacterium sp. | reverse complement strand
ATCCAGTCCATAGCGATCAATCAAGGTAACGGGATCGACTACGTTTCCTTTGGATTTGGACATCTTGCCATCTTTCATCAATAGCCAGCCATGACCGAACACCTTCTTCGGTAGAGGAAGACCAAGCGCCATCATCATAATTGGCCAATAGATCGTATGGAAGCGAACAATTTCCTTGCCGACGAGATGCACATCAGCCGGCCAATATTTGTAGTAGGCTTGGGGATCGTCTGAAGCATAACCAAGCGCTGTAATATAGTTTGACAGAGCATCGATCCAGACATAGATGACATGATCCTCGTCACCTGGAACGGGGATGCCCCATTTGAAGGAACTGCGCGATACAGCCAAATCCTCTAGACCGGGCTTGATAAAATTGTTGATCATCTCATTCTTACGAGCCTCAGGCTGGATAAAATCTGGGTTCTCCTCGTAGTATTGTAGCAGCCGATCCGCATACTTGCTCATCCGGAAGAAATAAGAATCTTCCTTAACAAGCTGCACAGGGTGACCACTCTCTGGACTTTTCCCTCCGGTTACTTCACCCTTTTCGTTACGAATGACATCGACGAGCTGAGTTTCCGTATAGTAGGTCTCATCCGGAATACTGTACCAGCCCTCATATGTGCCACGGTAAATATCGTCCTGCTTCAAAAACTTTTTAAAAATGGTCTGCACCGCATCCTTATGGCGTTGCTCCGTTGTACGAATAAAATCGTCATAAGAAATGTCGAGTTTAGCCCAAAGCGCTTTAATCCCTACGACAATTCCATCGACAAACGTCTGAGGGTCAATACCCTTTTCCTTCGCCTTCTCCTCAATCTTCTGCCCGTGCTCGTCCGTACCCGTTAAGTACATGACATCATAGCCGCGCAGCCGTTTGTATCGGGCCATTGCGTCACCTGCCACTGTTGTGTACGCATGTCCGATATGTAGCTTATCGCTAGGGTAGTAAATCGGGGTTGTCAGATAAAATGTTTTTTTGTAATTGGCCATTGAACTTGCCTCCTGAATCATCATTTTTTACACAAAAAAAGCCCTCGTCCATCTTGGGACGAAAGCTTGTGCTTACGTGGTACCACCCAGGTTCCCGCGCTACTCTTCCTGTAGCGAAGCTCTGCCGGCCAACTTGTGACCGTTCCCTTAACGCGGGGTACGTCACTCCCTTACGGTATAGATTACCGCTTGAAAGCGAATTCTCCAGGACCATGTTCAGGGCTTCCTCTGTGCCGGTTCTCAGCTTATCCCCGGCTCTCTGCGACAGCTACACCCTTACTTATCCCTTCATTGAAAATGGGATTCATTTAATCTTTATCATACCCAATCACACTTCGTAAAGTCAAGGACAACCAATCAATCCTGGAGCTTGTGTTTCTTCGGATTTGGTGGAACGGGATCGAAGCCTCCTGAGTGAAAAGGGTGACATCTGGCAATACGCTTTGCTGCCATCCACATCCCTCGCGTCGCTCCATACTCATCTATCGCATCTAGGGCATACTGTGAACAGGTCGGATAATACCGACAAGTCGCTGGAGTTAATGGTGAAATGTACTTTCTATAGAAATGAATCGGCACTTTCACAGATCTTTTCCAAACGCTATTATGGTTGGGCATACCTTATCCCACCAAGACAATCAAATCTGCTAGCGGGATATCAGCCATGGAATCGATACGATGCGTAACTTGACCAAATGTCAGATTGTTCGTAACCATATTAGGGACCACGACACAACGTATTCCTGCGCGCTCTGCTGCCAAAGCGCCATTGGGAGAATCCTCAAATACGAGTGCTTCATCTGGTGTAATGCCGAATTCATCCAGAACTTGTAGATAAAGCTCAGGGTCAGGCTTCACATTCGTGACGTCATCTGAGGAACGGATACATTCAAATAAATCCAGAATTCCATAATGGCGAAGATGACCAAGAACCCATGCAGCAGGAGAACTCGAAGCAAGACCAACTCGCAGTCCGGCGCTCTTGGCCGCCTTGATATACTCCTCAACACCCGGACGTAGCGTTTCTGCAGCAAGGCGAAGATCGAAATTTTCTTCCCTAAGTTTTTTTAGATTCGCTCTATTTAGCGTTTGTCCAACACATTCATCAAGATGCGCATACGGATCGAAATCAGAAATGGTCCCAATTCCTTTACCCCATACATCAAGCGACAGCTCTACGCCATGCTCTTGGAACAATTCTTGGTAGGAGACAAATTCATGTGTCTCCGTATCAAGAATTAATCCATCAAAATCAAAGATAACAGCTTTGATCATAACTTGCTTCCTCCAATCATTTACTTATAGCTACATCATAACAAAATAACAAAAAAACCGCACGATGTGCGGTTATACTGGCAAGGTTATCCCAATCAGGAGAATAAATAATCAATATCTGTCAGAAGTTGATCCGCTAGGGGGAACACCTTGTTCTTCTCCAGCTCTAAATAATCGGAAAGAATGACCATAGCCCGTAGCATGTTACTCCATGTGACCTCTAGCCCTTCTGGCGTTTCAATCATGTACTCTGATTCCGAAAGCTGAAGGAAACTGTTCACATACCGAACTGCAAGATCATAATTATTACCCATTTCTCGAATGGATGTCATTATGGACGATACACAGCTAGTCCCTGCGTACACACTAACCAAAGGAAATAATTCATTTTTCCCCCACTGCAGATGGTCTTCAAACCGATTCATGAACAATACAGTGGATTGCTTCAATGAGGTCATTGCATGAAATGAATGGCTTCTCCGATCTGCCTCACTCGTCTCAGCAGCCATTTGCTTTAAGATCACAAGCAGCAGAGATAATTCCTCATGCTCCTGTTGCATCTGCTCGAAAACTTCTGATAATTCCGTGGGGCATGCACACTCTTGCATGACTACCGCAGTCAAAACCATTGCAGTTCCTCCTAATTCTTTTGCCAACTAAAATCAAGCAACGTTTCTTATCACTACTCATATTTATTTTTATCACAAAAACGATTATTTTTACAATAGGAAAAGCTTATTGTTTTCAAAATGTACTTAACCGTGTTAATATGATAGCATATTGTGAATTAAATCACTTGATTATAGAATAAAAGTGAGTTATATCACACAAGACTGCATCTATATGGTATAATGCTGGTAATTGAGGGGAGGTCCAATCATGGGCAAGCCGCATCAAACGGAAATTTGCTTGAACCGGAACACTGAAGTCTTTTCCCCAGAAAACTTTAAGCTAATTGAAGAAATTATGTACGAAACAAAGGTTGCAGCGGGTACCCACCTCTATTGGGAGGGAGATGTCGCTGACAAGTTCTTCTATATCAAGCGTGGCAGTGCACAAATTACTAAATCTAATGATGAAGGAAAGCTTTTCATTCTCTATATGCATTTGAATGGTGACCTCTTCGGGCAGTTAGACGGTCTCCAAAGTTCCACTCATAGCATGAACGGTGAGGTAACAGAAGATAGCGTAATTTGTCATATTCTCAACAAAGATCTTGAAGTTCTTATGTGGCAGCATGGCTCGCTTGCTGTCGAGTTCATGAAGTGGATGGGGATGATGCATCGCATGACCCAAACGAAGCTTCGCGACCTGATGATGTTCGGTAAACCGGGAGCCTTAAGCTCAACCCTTATTCGTTTGGCCAACACCTACGGAACACCTCGTGGAGACGCCATTCTTATTACGAGGAAACTGACAAATACAGAACTCGCTGATATGATCGGAGCCACACGAGAAAGTGTAAACCGGATGTTAAGTGACCTGAAGCGGGATGGAATCATTGAGCAAGAGAATAGCTTTCTGATTATCCATAAGCTAGCTGCCTTACGGGAAATATGCCAATGCGAAAACTGTCCGGTCAATATTTGCCGAATCTAATTCGAAGGCCGAGCTACTTGGCTG
>JAIMBU010000448.1 GCA_023511325.1 Gorillibacterium sp. | reverse complement strand
CAAGTAAGACCTTGCGAATGTGTGCCGGATCAAGCGGCAGCAGCTGTTGTTCATCCCGCAACAGGGTAAGACCTTGCTCAGCCACGGCGTTAGCCGTGCGTTCTGCAAATGCTGCGATTTCGATTCGTTCAAGCTCGGGAGAAGCATTGCTCGAAGCAAGCTTGGCTTGCTCCAACAACCCAAGCTGGTCCTTCATGCGGAGGATGCGGGATACAGCATCGTCCAGCCGTTTCATCGGCAATTCACCTGTTTCAATTGCTCGCTCCATGGTGTCAAAATAACTTAGTTCTGGCCACAGCATCATGTCGGTTCCAGCCTGTAAGCTTTTCAGATAAGAGGCATCCCGTGGAAACCATTTCAAGTAGCCACCCATGATCAGTGCATCGGAGACGACTACACCACTGAAACCCATCTTTTGCTTAAGCAATTTGTCAGTCAGTTCATGGGAAAGCGTCGCCGGAAGGTAGCGGCTACCAGGCTCCATGTTGTCTTGGAAGGACGGGAGTGAAATATGTCCTGTCATAATGGACATCAGCCCATGATCAATTAGCGCTTGGAACACTGCTCCGTGCTGTTTCATCCACTCCTCACGGGAGAGTGGATTGCGGGTGGTCATCATGTGTTGGTCACGATAATCACAGCCATCACCGGGAAAATGCTTGGCAGTCCCTGCTAAGCCGTGGTCCTGCATACCGCGTACCAGCGCTTTCAGCAGGGGGATCGCCCATTCCGGCTTATCCGATATTGCCCGGATGCAAGTAATCGGATTGAATCGGTTTAGATTCAGATCCGCTACGGGAGAGAACGTCCAGTTAACGCCGGCAAGCTTCGCTTCAAGCGCAGTCGCCTTGCCGTAATCATAAGCCAACTGCTCACTGCGGGCTGCTCCCAGAGCCATGGCGAATGGCATTTTGGTTAAGCCGGGAATCATGCTCCCGCAGCCGTTCTCCATATCCGAGGCGAAAACAAGCGGAATACGGGTAGCCGCCTTGTATTGCTCGGTTGCCTCCTTGACCTGGGTGAAATCGTTGCTGGTCATAACATCCTTGATAATCTCCGCTCCAACAAAAAATCCCCCGACCGGATAGCGTTCGAGAAATCCTTCCAGATCTCCACACAGCTCCTTCTCTTTTGTCCTGCTGGAGAGCAATACAACCGTCTGCCCAATTTTTTCGCGAAGGGTCAAATCCTCCAGCGTTATTTTTGTTCCGTATGTCATTTCTTTTCCCTCTCTCCTGTTGGATTGCGCTCTTTTTCTATAACCTGCTAACAGCCTATTAACGGTCGCCCTTTATTGGGCCGACTCGATCAAACTCGATCGGACTCCATCCCAACTGATAGGCAGGAGATTCCGGTTGCAATCGATAGTCACCTGCTGCTGCATCAACAAATAGGGGGTCGGCTAAGAGAGTCTCACTGTCGAAGCTTCCCTGCTCCAGCTTCCGCCATTCCGCGAAGTCATACACATTCCGTTTTCTGAAATCCGTGCCCGCCGCATTCAACGGAAGCTCTCCGCCAATCAAGCAGGGCAAGCCATTCCGCCAATACATATTGCAATCCGCTGCGGCATAACGGTTTGGATGCCAATTCACAAAGTAATACAGCATGCCGGAGTCACAAATAATATTTCCAACCACGCTGAGCTGCTCATTGGCTTCCCCCGCCATCTCTTGTGAGCCGATGGCAGAAATGGCATCGGGATTGGAGACAAGCAGGTTATTACAGATCCGATTGCCAATGCCTTTGGCGAAGATAAGCATCCATAGCTTTCCGGTTCCCGTTGAGTACAAATGATCAAGCACATTGTGGGATACCGTGAAATCATCGGAGGCATCGTCAAGATAGATGCCAAAACCGAAGGAAAAGTGAACGCCACTGTGATGCAGGCGGTTGCCATGAAGCACGTTGCCTCGTCCGCAGCCCCACGCTTCGATCAGTCCACCGTCCTGACTGTCTTCCATTACGCAGGAAATATCGTTATACGTGATGCCATTGTTGCGCGAATGAAGAAAGTCCCAGTGGTTGTCCCAGGTAACCGGGATTTCGTAAACAGATTCAGGCATGGACTTATGCCGCAGTCCCTTTAGGGAAATGCCATAACGGGGCATAGAAGCTATGCGGTTATGTGAAATGTTGTTATCACCGCTCTGGTATAAAAGAATGCCGCAGCCATGGCCAACCAGTTGACCTCCGTGCTCGATTTCGTTGTTTGTTATCTGATGTCCCCGATTCGTATAAGAGGCTTCCGCTGAAGCGAAGCTACCTTGTCCGGGAGTAAATCCGGAGGCGATGATGCCACAATAGCCGACCTGCTCGATGCGACAGTCGTCCATGGTGATGGCCTGTGAGAATTGATCCAGAAAGATTCCGCAGCTCCCGGACAGACGAATATGGCAGGAAAGGATGGAGACATTCCTAGCATTATTCACATAGACTAGTCCCTCACGTTGTTCGTCCACCTCTTCGTTTTCTTGCATCATCCTGAATTCGGCAAAAAAATCAGTCTCCTGAAGCACCAGACCCTCCATGGTAAAGTGCTCCAGAGGCTGCTCAGCATCCGCTCCTTGAAGCTCAATTAACCGTTTAAGTAGCGGGACATAGACAGAGGCATCATCAGGCTTTAACCCGTCAAGAGGCCAATAATAGAGGACGCCTTCCAATGCATCGTAGTGAAACTGATCCGGAGCTGTTAAAAAGTCCAGGGAGCCTTGGAGGAAATAACGAGATTCAGCTCCGATCTTCCATGTTGCTGCATTTGTAAAGGTGAGCAGCCGCTCTTCGGGATGAACCTGTCCGATCTTCCTGACCTCCGAGAACCAATTCCATTCCCCATCCCCTGGCCAATAGAATACTTGGGCCTGCTGCAGGTCTGCATGTAAGGGGAGATCTCCCTCGCAATATTGAAGTTGGTCTATGCCCGGTTCTGCTTGATCATCGGTCGTATAATAGCCTGTAGCAGGAAGCCGGGCTTTCGTTATTCGGTGACCGTTGGCATATAAGGTTTGAAAGGCACTGACCTGCGTAAGCGGGGCCTTCCAAATGGGACCTTCCTGATGCAGCTCCCAGCCTATAACCGCTTGACTGCCAGACAAGACCACTCGCTCTCCGGGTGCGTTCCGATAGCTGACCTGCCAGCCGTCCCGCCCTGAATCACGCTCATCGAAGCATAGGGTTGATTCCAGGAAATAGTGGCCTTCACGTACAAAAACGGTCAAGTTTCCGCTCATGCCGCGGCTAATATCCTCCCTCACCGCTTTTTGTGCCCGATTCAATGTCAGGAATGGTCTTTGGGCGCTACCATCTTGACTGTCACTTCCATCCGTTGCTACGTAATATTCATGTGGATTCAGCATGGACCTCCCCCTATCCTTCATTTATTGACCATAAAATGTAAAATTCGCAGCATATGACCCGTGCTTTGCTCATGCTTCTCTGCGGAGATTCTAATATCTACGGTATGATTACCGGAGACTAGCTCGTCCGCTAACAGCACGATTTTCGGGCGGTAAAACAAAGAACAGGAACGGTCGAATAGCTGCACCGTTACGTACGTCTCCCCGTCAATGGAATAATCAATGTTTCCGAGATCCATCCCGGCAAGCATCGTAAAACCAATCGCCGTTCCATGAAACTGGATTCGGAAGCACGCTCCGGCTGTTTCACCCAGCAGAATTTCAGCAGGAAGCTTCCAGTAACATTTTTGTTCAAACGCCCAATTACTCACCCTTCGCCAGCCCGACAAGTGTTCGGCATTGTGAGGGGACAATAAGTCCGCATGGTCATAGCTAGAAACATCCATCGGTGAAGGTAGGAGATAGGTTGCCGTCTCCGGCAATTCTTCAGTGAATGGAAGGGCATCCTCCAAGAAATCTCCAAGAAGCTGTGCATACAGCGCATAG
>JAIMBU010000447.1 GCA_023511325.1 Gorillibacterium sp. | reverse complement strand
CGCTTTGGCGTCCGTTGGATGGGTCTCGACGGCATATTGCAGCATAGCAAGCTCAAACAGATTGTTTGGGAAGCAATAATCGGAAGCAGCAGCACCACCTGCTTGCAATGCTAGTTCCGCTGATTGCCATTGCTCCAGTCGGCCATACAGGTACCCAAGCGTATAGTGAACCAACGGGTAAACCGTTTCTTGGCTTGCTGGTACCTGCAACAGGTCGATCGCTTCTTGAAAGAGACCTGATCCCATGTAGTCTGAGGCAAGAGCCAGATAGTTGTGTGCATCTCCGCGCATAAGTGAAAGCAATTGCTTGTGCACGACTTCGGATTGCTCGATTCGCCCAAGCTCCTTCAAAGACAATGCTCTTTCGTTATAAGCGCCAAAGTCTGCCGCATCGAACTCCGTTGTCTCCTCCGAGAAAGCGATAGCTTGCTCCAGTCTACCCAGTTTCCTGAGCAGTGCTGACTTTAAATTGCGCGCTTTATAGTTTCTTGTGTTTCGGATCAGGGACCGCTCAATTAATTCCAGCGCCTCCTGCTCCGCTCCTCGCTCACTGGCGATTTGGGCCAAGGAGAAGTAGCCACTGTCTTGCCATGCTGCGGACCAAACTGCTTTGTGGAACGCCGCAAATGCCGCTTCAAGTTTGCCTTGATGCTTTAATACAACTCCAAGTTGGTAGTAAGCTTCACTATCATACGGATTTGGATTGCGCCGAGTTAAGCCTTCGATAGCTTTACGGAAATGTCGTTCGCTCTCTGTGAACAGCCCTCTCCGAAGAAGTAGCGTCCCATAGGCTAGATTAATGCGGATATCGCTATCATCCCGCTTTAGCCCCTCTAGATAGTAAGCTTCGGGTTCGAAGGTAGCGTGCCGATATTGCTCCAGATGTAAGCCAGCCAGATAAAGTGCTTCATTCGTCTTCATAGCTTCCGGCTCAGGCAACGGCTGCGCCGCATCAGGAATCTGCTCCAGCTCCGGTTTCTTGGGCTGGTAGCTAACAAGCACACGACCAGCGGCATCCTTGACGATGAGCTTCAGATCATAATCATTCTCTTCTAGATCAAAGGGAACTAGCGCTACGAAGGTTAGACTCGGAGACAGATCCGTCGTTTCTTCAAGGTAGGTTCTCCGCTTGCCTTTTAGCTCGATGATTGCATTCTTGAAGCTTGCGGTAGCATAAACCTGAATCCGTACTCCGCCCTCAGCGCGATCCGTCTCCAGATTGACTGCAGCATCAATCGAAGTATTCTTAACTGCACCAATATTCTTATAAGGCATGAAATATTGTTTGAATGATTTTTCCTCATAGGGCTGAAGCCAAGTGAAATCGGGCTGGTTGTCTGTATAAACACCTGTCATAAGCTCAATATACGGTCCATCCTCGTCCGTCAAGTTCCGATCCCACGCTTGACCAAATTCTCCGTTTCCCCAGGTCCATTGTTTTTTGCCCGGCGAAATATGATGGTTAGCTACGTGGAGTAAGCCTGCTTGAACGGCATGATCATAACCACCAACAAAGTTATAATCCGATTTGTAAGCCATGTAAGAAGTTGGCACTGGGATATTCTTGTAACGGGATATATCCACACCAGCAGAATAATCCATTTTGTAATATGTGCCTGTAGCAATTGGAAAACGAGATACATCCCGCTTCCCATGGTCAAATACAGCGTTAACATCGGGAGGAAAAATCGACTGGGTATGATCATTGACAGCTACGGCTGGATTTGCCCACCAAAGAAAGGTTTGCGGCTCCGCTGTTCGATTGTATAGCTGTGCGTGAATCTCAAGATAGGCCTTCTCCGGGTGGAGCGTAAATCCTACAGTGACCTTCGTGCCATGCATGCGGTCAATCTCACTGATCCAGACCGTTGCACTGCCATCCGCTTTCTCCTCAAGTAGACATTCGACCGGACCGTACGTATTTGGCCGGTGATGCTGTGGCCAATTGAACTCAATGCCTCCTGAAATCCATGGACCGGCAAGACCAACAAGGGCGGGTTTAATCACACGATTATAGTAAACGAAATCATAGTTATTGGTTTTATCTAATGCCCGATAGATGCGCCCACCAAGCTCAGGCATGATCTCGATGCGCAGATATTGATTTTCGAGGATCACCATGCGGTAGGCTTTCAGGGCCTTCTCATCTTCAATTTTATCGATCACTGGATGCGGATAGACCTTACCCGAGCTTCCTTGATAAACACGTTTTTCTAGGAACATTGGATTCTTATCCGGTTCACCGACATTATACGTAGGTATTTCAACGATCTCTTCCCACACATGAGCTTTTTCATAGGAAATCGTCACCTTGATCACTCCTTGATCCTTGTTTTAGCTTACTTCTTTCTAAGCTTACAAGAGAAAGGTGGATGCTACAATTGACGATTCTCTGTTTATGATGGATTATATTCTAAATAGCAAAAAAATATATCGCAGGAGAAGGAGTATATAATATGCCAAAGAAGTCCGATGGCTTTGAATCAGAGAAGATAATCGTTCTTCCTTCTTATGTACTAGATGAAGTAAGTTCGCATCCACTTACGCAGCAAACCTATATCACAGACATCGGCTATTTCCCGCGAGCGATGAATCATTTTCGGGAAAGACCTCAGGGCTGTGATTCGTATATTCTGATCTATTGTGCCGCTGGCAAGGGCTGGGTTTCCATGGCGGGTCAAGAGCGAATCTCGATTGGTGAACAATCCTTAATTATCATTCCAGCCGAGACCCCACATGCTTATGGTGCCGACGATATCTCTCCATGGAGTATCTACTGGCTTCATTTGCGAGGAGACCAGGTCAAGTATTTCCTAGCATTGTTGGAGCCTTCTCCTGGTTATTTACAGGTTCAAGCTAGTGATGACACGAAGTTCTTGGAACTGTTCAATCAGTGCTACGACTTGCTATCGGCCAAATCTTATTCAATCATTCATCTTGTCTATGTATCTCAAACAGTTCGTTATTTATTAGGATTTATCCTTACCCTTGCTTCGCGCAAGGACGAGAGCAAATCCCAGATGCACATTGACAAGGCCATCCGCTATTTTAATGAGCATCTGCAAACCAATGTTACGCTTGAAGAAATCTCTCTTTATGTCCAGGTTTCCAAGCAGCATTTAAATAATCTCTTCAAACAATCTACGGGTAACTCACCGATCGATTATTATCTTCGCTTGAAGATGCAGCGTGCTGGACAACTGCTCGATTTAACCGATGCGACGATTAAAGAAATTAGCATAACCCTTGGCTTTAAAGACCCCTACTACTTCTCAAGATTATTCAAAAAGATCATCGGCTACTCGCCCACGGTTTATCGTAATCATCTTAAAGGATAGTGGGGAAAATCGCTTTTAACACCCCAAAGATTTGCTAAATAGAGTAGTATAGTAAGGTATAAACTTTTCTAAACACACTCTTAAAATTGGATGATCAGCAGTTCAAACAAGGAGGAGAAATGAGCAATGAAATTTTGTTGGAGTACACTGAGGGTTAATGATATGGAGGAATCTTTAGCGTTTTATCAAGAAATCGTTGGTCTTGAATTGAATCGTAGATTTAATGCCGGGCCAGGTGGGGAGATTGCATTTTTAGGGGATGGAGAAACAAAGATTGAATTGATCAGCAATGCAGCAAATAAGGAAGTTAATCTAGGAGAAGATATTTCCTTAGGTTTTGAAGTAGAATCCGTCGATGAAATGATCGAATCTGTTAAAGAAAAAGGGTTAGCAATCCATAGTGGACCCTTTCAACCCAACCCACATGTCAAGTTTTTCTACGTTTTGGACCCCAATGGACTAAAAATTCAGTTTGTCGAAAATATTTAATTTTATTAACGGCGTTTATAGTAGTTTTTAGTCCCAAATGCAACTGGTGCGCTCTTGCGCTTGGAAATCCTGTACAT
>JAIMBU010000446.1 GCA_023511325.1 Gorillibacterium sp. | reverse complement strand
GTGCAATTTCTTACGTTTGCAACTTACATTTACTAATTACGCTTGCTACTTGCGATTTGATCTACACATGCAACTTACCTTTATTATTCGTAATCCATTTGTATTTCGGCCTATCGATCCCGCATGTCCACAACTTACAGGAGATGTTGTCACTTTCATTTCCTTATGAGTAAGCTGCTCCTGACATGCTCGCCTCACTTTTTTCCACTGGTCTATCCCCTCTCAATCACTTCATTTGATTGTTTAGCTCGTTATAGGATTCCATTTTCCCATTTCAGGTTGGTGTGTGCTCTTAACAAAGAGTCAACATTTAACACCCAGATAATCCAATACGATACAATCAAAATCCGTTTTTTTTGATAGAGACCAGAAAGCTTTTGGACTGTTGATTGTTGATGTCCTTTGCTTTCCTTGAGTTCATATTACCTTATTATCAGACTATTTACAATATTCTAATAATTTAAATAATGTTCATAATCGGGCTTTTTACTGTGATAATCGTAGAAATGGTAGCGTTTTCTTTCACTTTTAAGAATATACTCGCTTTTTCAATTATCGTCTGTAAAGTCGAACGAAGTCGAATGAAGGCTAAAAGTAGAATCCTCAATCAGAACCATTAAGGATGTTCTATAATACATGTCGTCATAAGACCGAGTGCGATTGCCCTCTTGACGTCATCAATTATTGAGGAAATAGGGGGACTAGGCTATAATGATAAAATAATTCAGAGCTATCCCTAGTAGCGCGGTGATGCTGCAAGCGGGACAGGCTCACGGAGAAAGAGGTGCAGACATGGGCATTTCCATCAAGCAGGTTGAGCATGTGGCTAAATTAGCTCGGCTCGCGCTGACCGACGATGAGAAGGCAACCTTTAATGAACAACTCAATGCAATTCTGCAGTATGCAAGCAAGCTGGATGAGCTGGATACAGAGGCGGTTGAACCGACAAGCCATGCAATGCCACTTTACAATGTCTTACGTGAAGATGTGGTGCGCCCCTCGCTTTCAATTGCTCAGGTGCTACTTAATGCTCCAGATGAAGAGGACGGCCAGATTAAAGTGCCAGCTGTAATGGAATAGAGGGGGTCAGGAGTTTGAGTTTATTCGAACGCTCACTTCGTGATATACAGAAGGGGCTTAATGAAAAAGAGTTTAGTGTAGATGAGTTGGTCCATGAGTCGATTGAACGTATCCATGAGGTGGATGGACAAATTCGTGCCTTCCTTGGAGTGTACGAAGAAGATGCAAGGTGCACAGCAAAGCAATTGGATCAGAAACTGCAGGAGGGCGGAGAGCGCGGTCTCTTGTTTGGGTTGCCTGCTGGGATTAAGGACAATATGAATACGGAAGGCAAGCTGACCACCTGTGCCAGTAAATTTCTCGCCAACCATCAATCGATTTATGATGCAACCGCCATCCGTAAGCTGGGGGCTGCTGATTATGTGCTCATCGGTAAGACGAACATGGATGAGTTTGCCATGGGCGGATCAAATGAAAATTCGGGTTTTCACCCTACTTATAATCCTTGGAACACGGATTATGTTCCAGGAGGATCAAGTGGGGGTTCGGCAGCAGCCGTTGCGGCGGGTGAGGTTTACTTTGCGCTCGGATCAGATACGGGTGGTTCTATTCGTCAGCCGGCAGCTTATTGTGGCATTGTCGGACTGAAGCCGACCTATGGTCTTGTTTCAAGGTTTGGACTGGTCGCTTTTGCTTCATCGCTAGACCAAATTGGACCGTTAACCAAGAACGTTGAAGATAGCGCCAGCGTTCTTCAAGCGATTGCAGGTTACGATGGTATGGATTCCACATCACTAAAGGTGAACATTCCAGATTACCGTGCAGCTTTAACAGGTGATGTTAAAGGGCTACGCATCGGTGTACCTAAAGAATATCTCGGTGAGGGTATTGCACCTGAAGTACGAGAGGCTGTGATGAAGGCTCTGAAGACATTTGAAGACCTCGGAGCCATTTGGGAGGAAGTCTCTCTTCCACACACAGAGTATGCTGTTGCTACATATTATCTGCTTGCTTCTTCAGAGGCGTCTTCTAACCTAGCTCGCTTTGATGGAGTTCGCTATGGGGTAAGGACCGATAATGCGGATAATCTGATTGATCTATATCGAAAATCCCGCAGTGAAGGATTTGGTCTTGAAGTCAAGAGACGAATCATGCTAGGCACTTATGCACTCAGCTCTGGTTATTATGATGCCTACTACTTAAAGGCGCAGAAGGTTCGGACATTGATCAAGCAAGATTTTGAGCAAGTATTTGAACGCTACGATGTCATTATTGGACCCACGGCTCCTACGCCTGCCTTTAAGATTGGCGCCCAGGTAGACGATCCACTGACAATGTACCTTAACGATATTTTGACTATACCCGTTAATCTTTCTGGTATGCCAGCTATTAGTATTCCGTGTGGACATGCAGACGGATTACCGATTGGGTTGCAGATTATCGGTCGAGCGCTTGACGAATTTACTGTGCTACGTACTGCCTACGCGTTTGAACAAAGCACGGATTACCATAAAGCACGGCCGAAGCTTTGAAGGGAGATCAAGTGAACATGACCACAGTAACCGAGCAAGCGAATAAATATGAAACTGTCATCGGTTTGGAAGTGCATGTAGAGCTGCATACACAGTCAAAAATCTTTTGTGGCTGCTCTACCTCCTTTGGTGCTCCACCTAATACGCATACCTGCCCCGTTTGTTTGGGCTATCCTGGCGTTCTGCCCGTTTTGAATAAGCAGGCGTTGGAGTACGCGATGAAGGCTGCTCTGGCGATCAACTGTGAAATCTCAGCCGAGACTCATTTTGATCGCAAGAATTATTTCTATCCTGATTCTCCGAAAGCATATCAGATTTCTCAGCTTTATCGTCCAATTGGGACAAACGGCTGGGTCGAAATCGAAGTAGCTGGAAAGACGAAACGTATTGGCATCAAGCAACTTCATCTTGAAGAGGATGCAGGTAAGCTTACCCATACAGACGGAGGCTACGCTTCCTTGGTTGATTTTAATCGGGTAGGCACGCCGCTCGTGGAGATCGTATCAGATCCTGACTTAAGCTCGCCAGAGGAAGTTTTACTGTATCTGGAGAAGCTCCGGGCCATTATGCAATATTGCGAAGTGTCCGATGTGAAGCTGGAAGAAGGCTCTTTGCGTTGGGATGCTAACATCAGTATGCGGCCTTATGGTCAAGAGATGTTGGGGATCCGCACCGAGCTGAAGAACATGAATACCTTCCGCGGTGTCCAGCGTGCGCTGCAGTATGAACAAGTTCGTCAGGCCAATTTGCTTGATGAAGGGAGTATAATTATCCAAGAAACACTGCGTTGGGATGAGGTCCAAGGAAAAACGTACTCGATGCGGAGCAAGGAAGAGGCTCATGATTATCGGTATTTTCCAGATCCTGATCTGGTTTCGGTACGTATTGATGATGCCTGGAAACAAACGGTTTTGGCCACCATTCCAGAGCTGCCAGATGCTCGTAAGTTCCGCTACATAAAGGATTATGAGCTTTCGGTATACGATGCTGAGATCATCACTTCATCCAAGAAACTAGCAGATTTCTTTGAAGAGAGCGTTAGCTACACCTCAGATGCCAAAGCTGCTGTCAATTGGATTATGGGTGATCTGCTTGGATATCTCAATGCAGGTGGATTCACCTTCGATGATGTGAAAGTCACTGGTAAAGGACTTGGAGAAATGATCGGGCTGATTGAGAAAGGAACGATCAGCAATAAAATTGCCAAGACGGTGTTCAAAGCTATGCTGGAGACAGGCAAAGCACCTCTAGTCATTGTAGAAGAACAAGGTCTAGTCCAGATTAGTGATGAGGGTGCGATCAAAGAAATCGTCAACCGGATCGTTGATGCGAATCCGGCATCGGTTGCTGATTTTC
>JAIMBU010000445.1 GCA_023511325.1 Gorillibacterium sp. | reverse complement strand
AAGTCATTCCTGGCTTGTATTGGACATTGCTCGGACTCTTCGCTTTCGCGTACCTGATTGGGCGCTCTCCGTTTCTCCAAGGCAGGACAACCCGCTTTTTGAAGGTGGTTGGTTCCTATTATTTTGCCATTATGGAATTCTCGATCATCTTGCTACCGCTTGCCAACCTTGCCGCTTGGATATTGAAGCGCAGTGGTGCCGACTCCACTCGTTACATCCCGTTGATCGGATCTATTATATTGTTGATTTTTCTCATCCTGCTGCTTTGGGGCTCGCGAAATGCTTGGTCCCCTGTGATTCGTACCTATGATTTTCATGTAGACAAACAGGCAAAAGGGATGAAGGAGCTACGTGTTGCTGTGGCTTCAGACATCCACTTGGGGAATATTGTTGGGAACCGTTATCTAGGCAAGCTGGTATCCAGAATAAATGCGCTGCAACCTGATCTCATCTTACTGCCTGGGGACATCATCGATGATGATATTGAGCCGTTCATCCGCAATAAGATGTCCACGGTTATGAAGGGACTAAAAGCGAAGCATGGGGTATATGCCGTGCTTGGCAATCATGAATACTATGGTGGACACATTGATTCCTACACGAAAGAGATGAACTCCATTGGGGTTAAGGTGCTGTTTGATGAAACGATTCTAGTCAATGATGCATTCTATGTTGCTGGAAGAAAGGACAAAACAGCAGAGGGTAGAGGACTCGAGGGTCGGCTGACGATCGCGGCTCTACTGGAGCCACTGGACCAGGCTAAACCTATTATCGTAATGGATCATCAGCCTTATCGTTTCGATCTCGCGAGTGAGGCTGGTGCCGATGTGTTACTCAGCGGACACACTCATCGCGGCCAATTCGCTCCTAATCATTGGGTGACGAGGCGTCTGTTCGAGCTGGACTGGGGTTATTTGCTCAAGAATAAGCTTCATGTAATTGTGTCTTCAGGCTACGGAACCTGGGGTCCGCCAA
Source organism: Gorillibacterium sp. (assembly GCA_023511325.1). Lineage (GTDB taxonomy): Bacteria > Bacillota > Bacilli > Paenibacillales > NBRC-103111 > Gorillibacterium. Next base: position 2,935 of record JAIMBU010000445.1, on the reverse strand, counting down.
TTCGACTCGGCAGCCGTTCGGAGATCATCGAGCTTGTGATTCATTTCCGGGAGTAATTATTTTATTGTGAGGGTAATTGCTCCGCTACTATAGAAACAAGCGCATAAACAGATTGATTTGATCGAAACTCTAGAACAATAGGAAACTATTGTGCGTGTATAATAAAGAGATAGAAGTTGCTTAAGTTGCTTAGGGAAAGGTGATGCTTGATGAAGCGTATTGGCTTTAATGATACAACGCTACGAGATGGCGAACAGGCACCAGGAGTTTCTTTTACCCCACAGGAAAAAAGGGATATTGCCCAGCTTTTAGCCGGCTGTGGCGTGGATCAAATCGAAGCAGGTATGCCAGCTATGAGTCCAGAGGAAGAGGAGACCATTCGCAGTATTGTCGAGATGGACCTGCCGGTTGTTGTCGCGACTTGGAACAGGGCGGTCTTGACAGACATCGATGCTTCTCTACGTACGGGCGCGAAGTGGGCGCATTTGACGTTGCCTGCTTCCGAATTACACATTAGGGATAAGCTCGGATTAACCAAGTCCGGAGCATTTGATATGATCAGGCGAGCTGTAGATTATGCGATGAAGCGGGGGATGACCGTATCGGTTGGTTTAGAGGATGCCTCGCGTGCGGACTCCTCGTTCCTTACACATTTAATCTGCACCCTTTATGATGATGGAGTTAAACGCTTTCGTTATGCTGACACCGTGTCTGCACTGAATCCGCGGACGGCAGAGGAACGTATTCGTTCGCTTGTAGAAGCCTGCCCACTTGATATCGAGTTGGAGTTTCACGGGCATAATGATTTTGGTTTAGCCACAGCTAACACATTAGCTGCCTTGACTGCGGGTGCGAGCATTGCTAGCACCACGGTAACAGGGTTAGGCGAAAGAGCGGGTAACGCAGGAATGGAAGAGGTATCGATGGCTTGGCGCCACCTTTACGGTGGGTTCGATAACCTACGGCCCGATTTATTTCAGCCCTTGGCCGATTATGTGAGTTTGGCTTCGGGTCGGCATCTACCAGAGGCTCAACCTATTGTCGGTCCTTTGGTGTACGCTCACGAATCGGGAATTCATGTGGATGGACTGTTAAAGAATCGTTCCGTGTACCAATGCTTTGAGCCGGAGGAGATCAATCGTGAGCACAGCTTCATGCTGGGTAAACACTCGGGCATGCATTCCCTTGAACATGTCCTTCTGCAGAGTGGCATCGATTTGAATCACAACAGTGGTATTGAGTTGCTGAAGCAGGTCCGTAAAGAAGCTGAGAAGCGCAAACGTCCAATTGAACCGGAAGAAGCAGCAGATATGGCGCGAGAGATCGAGGTTGGCAAACGCAAACAGTTGATTGAACAGGAAGCAGCAGCTGACTTGGCATGGGAGTTAGAATTCGAGAAGTCATAATTCTTTTTGGTTGGGATAAGGCAGGGGGAATTCTCCCCTGCCTTTTTTGCTTGAGCTGAAAGGATATCATTAGGGTTTGTTTTACCCAGCTATATAGCAAAATGCTCCGTGTAGCAAAATAGTGCTGTGGCACAGTGTTAAATGCTCCGCAATCCAATAAGGGAATGATTTAACACTGTGGGGTAGCGCTAAATTTACCATCTGCCTGAAAAATGGCCCGACGTAGTAAATTAGCGCTATGGCTGGATCTCTGTCAAGAAAGTGGACACTCAAGTAGCAGCTTTTTCATTAAAAAGAGATGCGAACTGAACCGGGGATACATAGCCAATCCCACCATGAATTCGTTTGCGATTGTAAAAGAATTCAATGTATTGGAAGATCTCATTGTAAGCCTGTTTCTTGGTTTTGAAACGGGTGCAATAAATGAATTCCTTTTTGAGAATGCTGTGAAAAGATTCAATACAGGCATTATCATAGCAATTCCCTTTACGGCTCATGCTGGCAATCATCTTGTAAGCACGGAGTTGTTCTCGGTATTCTTTGGAGGTGTACTGTGACCCCCGATCCGAGTGGTGAAGAAGACCGCTTGTGGGCTTTTTCGCTTGATACGCGTCATCCAGCGCACCTAATACCAGCTCGTTGTCCATCCGGGAGCCTAGCCGCCATCCAACGATTTCACGCGTGCAAAGATCCAGAACGCTTGCCAGATAGAGGCGGCCTTCCCGACAAGGAATATAGGTAATATCCGTGACCCAGATCCAATTGGGTTTGTGGGCTTTGAAGTTCTGGTTCAACCAATTGGGAGCAATGGGATTGTCATGCTTGGAATCGGTTGTGGTGACCCTGAACTTGCGGGAAACACAGGAGCGAAGCCCCATTTCCTGCATGTAGTGGCTCACCGTACGCTCCGTGACCCTATAGCCTTCCCGATTCAGTAATAGGGTGATTTTCGGGCTGCCGTATCGCTTTTGGTTGTCCTCAAAATGAAACGTAATCCGCTTGATCAGCTCGGCCTTACGCTGTGCCTGGCCACTCGGTTCTGCCACTCTCCATTTATAATAGCCGCTCCGGGATACCTCTAGGGTTTCGCACATCTTCTCCACGCGGAACTCGGAGCGATGATCCTCAATAAACTGGAATCTTAGTTCCGTGGTTTGCTGAAGATGTGCACGGCTTTTTTTACGATCGCTAACTCTTCTTCCACATCCGCGATCCGACGATCTTTTTCTTTGAGTTCACGTTCTTTTTCTTTTAGTTGTGTTTCCAGTTGCCGGACTTTTTCGACGCTAGCCACCGGTTCACTTTCAAACTCACGATATTGGGCCAGCCACTGATGTAATGTCCCCTTCGGGATACTCAGTTCCTCGGCGATGTCCGCCACCGTCTTTGTCTGTTCCTGGATGAATCGTACCGTTTGTTTCTTAAACTCTTCATTGTAGCGTTGTCGCTGTTCTCCCATGGGAACACCTCCTCGTTAAGCTTATTATTCCTTTTCTCTTAACGAGTGTCCACTTTCTATTCTAGGCGCA
>JAIMBU010000444.1 GCA_023511325.1 Gorillibacterium sp. | reverse complement strand
GATAGATAGCCTCTTCCATCCCGGTGGGCTAACGAGCTTCCCTTCCCTCATTACTCAGATGGGTAGGTATTTTCGTTTTTTCTTCATATTCGTGTGCAAATTTTCGCATTGTGGGTTCTAGCCCCAGGTCATCTAGAGCCATCGGGCGAAGGTTGAAAATGATTTTGCGTACTTCTTCCAAGCCCGTTCGCACTTGTCCCTTTAGAACCCCGAGTTCTTCCTTCACCATACCATATTCCTGCTTGGCAAGCATCCGTTCGGAAATCTCCGAACGCAGAACAACATTGGCCATTGTTTGCGCCAAGCCATCGTGAATTTCCCGGGCAATACGTTTGCGCTCTTCCTCCTGAGCCAGAATAATCTTCAGCCCTAGAAGCTGGCGATTCTTCGCTGATTCAAGAATTCGGGTCACCTGATTTAGATCCCCTGACAAATATTCGAGGACGACATTCACCTGTAAAACGAGAGTTTCTGCCCGTTCCACCTGTTTCTCTGCATTCTTAATTCTCTTCTGCAAGTCATTGCGGCGAAGCTTAAGATGGTTTTCTTTCTCGCGAAAAACAGTGAGTTGCAATTGCAGTTGTGTAGCGACCTCGTAAGCAGACCGAATATCTTCCTCGGTGTATTTGTGGAAATCCCGGCTTACCTCAGTAAGCCGGATTCTCCCGCGTCGGTACTCAAACTCCAGCTTGTCAACCTGAAGAATCGTTTCTCTTGCTTCCTCAACAGCTTGCTGCAATTCTCTATTCATCGATTCGCGTTCCATTCGAACGTTCTCACTAATTTCAAAAATCTGGTACTTGCTATTCTCCATTACTTCAATAGCGTGTTTGATCACGCGGTCGATGGCGTCAACTTGCAAGGGACACCTGCTCCTTCTTGTTGAAGTTTCCCTTTATAGTAACATATTTCGCCACGATTTATGTGATAAAATAGTACTATTTTACTCAAGAGTTACTGTTTTGGCCGCGTCATTATAAATTACCTTCCAGTGAAAGTATTCCGAGAGAATACGTAGTGGAATCATTGTCGTTGCACTTAGCAAAACAGGTGGTGCATCGGAGACTACGGTTTTCCCGTTCATGACCATCGTTTTCTGTCCCAGCCACATGTCGGCGAGCTGTGTTCCGCGCATAACGCCTACCTTCTGGGTTGCTTGATTCCATTCAATCGTTCCGCCTAAAGCCTGGGTAACAAACCGCACCGGCACCATCGTTCTTCCATCCTTACCTATATATGGAGCTGGTACCGTGCCAAGCGAGACTTTAGCCCCATTGATCAGTACGTCCTTCTTGCCCAGTGTCAGCACAACTTTATTCTTCGTAGTTACAGGAGTCGTCGTCTTGTACTGAAACGAGATATCGTCCAAACCAATGGACCCTACAGCTAGACGTTCATCCTGACCATCGGCAGGGTTAGCCACATAAATCCGGTTGAGCTTAATCGGATAAACGGGCGCAAAGGCTGTCAGATCCGCGTTTATCGTCTTCCAGCCAGTCCAATCGATACGTTCAGCTAGTGGGACTCGCAAGATTGCACCCTTAGCATCGATAATCTCCGCACGAAGCATGTTCAGACTGTTATCACCCATCACGTTCAGTGACAGGGTTTGTGGTGTTCCTTCTATCGCTACTCCATTCACATCGGTACCGAATTTCACATAAGCCGCTTTGGTTACCAGACCAAATGTGCCAATCGTCATATCGTATTGAAGCTGAATGACTTGATTATCTGGCGCAAGTCCTGACAGTTCTGCTACCTTAGTCGCACTGGCCGTCAATTCTTCTGCGGGATAGACACTTGATGTTACAGGAATGTCGATAGAGCTAAAGTTAGCAATCAGCTTCGAAAAGCCACTACTGAGGGGCAGAATGGTGCGGAAACCATCATAATCAGCAACAATCGCACCGCCTAGGGTTCCTGCTTTGGTTACCTTCAGCACATCTCCACTCACTTGACCATCAAAGCCTACGGCATTCCAAGCAAAGGATTTGGCCGGAAGCACCCGTGTTGTACCGTTCTTCAGCACGACCTGAACCGATAGACCGATATCCGTTCCATCCATTAATACCGTACTAGTGGGTACGATACTCATGCTCGCGATATCATCACGTCCAGCTACCTTAACGGTCTTCGACTTGGTGGCTTGTCCAGCCACTGCTTTAATCGTCGTGGTGCCCTTCGCCGTGACCGTCAGCACATTACCCTCGAAGGTTCCCACTGGGCTTGAGCTGCTCCAGTTTACTTCGTTCTGGTCAAACGACAACGGATTATAAAAAGTATCATAGCCATTAATCTGATATTGAACCTTCTCATTTAGCAGAACCATGTCTTGTCCCTTGATTTCAATGCTAAGCGGTTGACCCTTCGGTGCCGTCGTGTAAACGCCCATTCCGTTTACCACTTGGCGTTCGTTGCCATTCTCTGTTGTGTTTGTTAGCTGTACACTTGTCTGGCCAAGCGGTCGCGATACCATTTGTGTGGAGCCGCCGCCATCCATATTGAGTGCCTTCCAAGCGCCGATCTTAATCAGAAACTGCTGCAGCTCAACAAGACTCATGCCATCACTGCCCGTCGCCTTGTCCGCTGTAACCAGATAGACATGCTTCTCATCCTTGGAGTAGGCAATCGCCGTCCTCGCCCGGTAGGAAGAGCCACTGACCCCACTGATGTCTCTGGAGAAGGCTGCTGCCTTGCCCTCACTCAGCAGGATCGTATGACCGCCGATCATGGTTGTAAAGTCGGTACTGGAATAAGTCTTATCCGCACCTGCTGCAACGATCCTGGCATCCTCTGTGATCGGATCGCCCACCTTCAACGATTTGGTGACAAAGCTAGCGGCTTTGCCGTGTGCCCGAAGAATATAACCATCTTGCGGCGCAATGATCGTCAGCGGTTTACCCATAGGCGTAATCTGCTCGATGATGCCATTACGTACCAATACCTCAATGGATCCACTTGTTGTATTGCTTTCGGCTCCCCGACTGGTGCTCGTCCATGCACTCGTGTACATGTTCATGGTATCCACCATGCTGTTGGCTTTGTTTGGTTCCGTCACATAATAATTCGTATTCACACCAGACAGCTTGAAGGACGTTCCATCTATTGCCATAATGGAGCCCTCAAAGGTCAATAGATCAATGATTGGCTTATTGGTATTCGTAACAGCGAAGCTGTACATCCCTTTAATAAAGGTAGGCGAGGATAGAATGGTTCCTTGCGACATCACACCGCCAATCGGAGATTTTTCCGTAGAGCTTGTGTTGTACACATCTCCATTAATACCAGCAACTGCACCTGTTTCCTTAACCATGTCGCGAACGCTATCTGTTGTGGTGATCGTGCCGCCCTCCCCGGACAACACATCAAGATGCACATAAGGTGAATCCATATTTACATCTATGACTCTTACCGTTGTTTTGGCAGTGGTTGTCCCTCTCTTGATTGCAGCAACATAGTTTTTGAGGATAACGCCAGACGTAATAATCTCTTGACTCTTTAACGTCGCTTCCGTTACGGTAGATGCCGCTGACGCTTGTCCAGGTGCCCATGTGAAGGCAGGTACCAACAGCACTGCAGCCAGCAAAATACATACGCTTCGGCTCATCTTTGTGCTTCTAATTTCTTTCCTAAGCATGTTTCCTATCTCCTTCGTAGTCTCTGAATTTATGATTCTATTATACTTAGACTGTCTTAAGCTCTAAAAAGTTACGATTTTCAGAGAAAAAGAGAAGAATGTGGAAAATTACCCCCCTCTTCAAATAATAGGGAGGATAGCCGATAATAAGCTTAGGGGTTTGGCCTATATGCTTTCTCCGTCCTCTTAGGCGGATGGTTTACCCATGCGGAGTCAGAATTCATGTTAATAAAACGACTTTTTCTGACTTGGTAAAAATGAATCGTGAAAAGGAGACAACA
>JAIMBU010000443.1 GCA_023511325.1 Gorillibacterium sp. | reverse complement strand
ATCTGGGATTAGGAGGCCACTGAAGAACTAGCGTTTTTTTGAAGTAAGGAAAAATGATTAGATGAAAAGACGGCTTTCACCCCATTTATTGGATGAAGAATCGTCTTTTCATCTTGTTTTAAACACCTATTTTTACTCTGTCAGCCTTAAGATTCGTTTAAGATTAACGGCGAATATTGCCATAGCACCTTGCAACTGCATCCCTAACAAACCCGAGGATAAGGCTATATCATACCCGTGTCGGTGTTTTAGTTCACTGTTCTTCGCTTCAATTTTATAACGTTCTTTCGCCTTGGCTTTAAAGTACTCACTTTCTTGAAATGCTGCTTGTTCTGAGTGCTCGTCCGACTTCATTGTTACAGAGTACGTCTTGCTGGCCCCACCGATGTAACACCCTTCCTTGAATGGGCAACTCTTGCACTTTTCTACATCAAAGTAGTATTTTGTCCTTTGGTTTTTCCCGCCTTCTTTCCTAGCTTCTTTAGCTTTCCGAATCGCCATATGGCCAGCCTTACATACGTACATTCCTGCGTCTTTGTTGAACTCGAATTCATCTTCCTTCTTACGTCCGCCTTGTGTGATCTGCGGATTTAACTTCGCAATCAATTCAATGTCATTATCTCTGCTATACGCAATGTTTTCTTTCTCTGAGTACGCGGTATCGCCAATGACCGTATGCACGTTCATACCATTTGCCTTGCTTTTCTCAATCAATGTTTGCAATTGCTTCCCGTCATTTTTTTCACCTGTGGTGACAACAGCAGCTGTAATGATCCGTTCCTCAGTCATAGCTAAATGCGTCTTATATCCAAAGAACGAAGAGTCCGCGCTCTTGTGACCAATCCGTGCATCCTGATCTTCCGAGATTCGCAATTGTTCCACATCATCTTCGACAGTCTCTAGGAGTAGATTCAACGGCTCCGTAATTTTGGGCAATTGGGCAATTCCGAGCTTCGTCTGAGTGACATCAATGAGCTTCTGGCAATAGACGATCTCCGCTTCAAGTGTATCATCCGTGTTCTTAGCGGGAAGCTTCTCTTTCAACGATTCGTCCACGGAGTAGATCGCTTTTCGCAATTTCCGGGAACGATCTTGTAAGATCTCCCGCGGTGATTTCTGGTTGTAACGTGCTTTCGTATGCGTCGCATCCACAATGATGGAGGTACTCTTTAGAATACCCTGCGCGATAGCCAGTTCGACGGTCTTGCCGATTAACAAGTCCAACAGGTTCAAGCCCTTCAGCCTAAGCTTGCGAAATTTGGTCAACGAGCTCGGGTCGATGACCGATTCTTCCGGTGCCATCTGAAGAAAGTACTTGAATGACATGTCGTATCGGGAGCGCTCGACCAAATCTACATCCGACAGTTCGAAAATAGCCTTAAGAAGCAAATATTTGAACATCCGTAAGGGGTCGATGGCGTTCCGACCATTGTCCAAACAGTAGTTTGCTTTCAATTCGTCATAAACAAAGGAGAAGTCCACCCGTTCATTGATCTGGCGCAGCATGTTATCTTTCGGGACAATGAGATCATATATCGCCGTATAAGCACTGAATGCAAAAGAGATTTGAGGCTGGATCATAGACTTCATCCTTTCAACGTAATACTCTAATTATACAAGAAAATGGTACAGCCCCTCAAAATAATGAGAGTCTGTACCTTTTAGTGAAAATGAACTTTTTCAGTGGCCTCGGGATTAGCATAGGGTGTTTTTAACACTAATTATTTATAGCTACTCGCGTTACATCATCAAATCTAGGTGAATTAGACCTGACCAATCCAATTCTCTTCGAACACCTTGCTCCACTGCTCGCGGATTTCCCGGATAATTCCCGCCGCTAATGGACCCTTTTCTAAATATCTGATATTCTGCAACCACCGATCTGGATTGCTTGTCCCTACAATAGCTGTACAAACATCAGGAATACTTAGCGTGAAACGTAGAGCAGTCGCAACCGCATCATTAAGGTCTCCTACGAGGAAGTTGTAATCCAGCTTGCGTAGCCGCTCCCAATATTCTTGAGCATAATTATTATCGGGCGGATTTAAGCCTGAACCCCAAGCGACATTGGCCAGCGGACGTTTGGCGATAATGCCCATCCCCTGCTTACGCGCTTCTGGTAGTATGAGGTCGATCCCCCGTTGATCAGCAATGTTGATTGAGGTTTGGAGGGAGTCAAATACTCCGGTGTTCACCGCATACAAAGCTGCCTCATTCTCGCCACTGTAGCCGATATAGCGGGTTTTCCCTGCTTCTTTCGCCTTCTGTAGTACCTCAATTACATCCCCGCGTTTAAGCACTTCCTCCGAACAGCTATGCAGATGAATGAGATCAATATGATCTGTTTTCAGTCGTTGCAGGCTCCGTTCAATCGATAGCGTAAGCAGCTTAGGGTCCCATTCTTCCAGGTTAAACCCCGCTGGATGCCCACACTTCGTAAATAAATAATAGTCATCTCGCCGATGAGACACGGCATTACCAATCAGTTCTTCGCTGTTTTCATAACACTCAGCGGTATCGATTACGTTTAGCCCGGCATCGAGTGCCCGGCCAAGCAATTGTTCTACTGTTTTGTCTGATGTGTTCTTTGGGTCCAAGCTCCCGATCTCTGCGCCCCCAAATCCAAGCACACTGACATTCATATCTGTTTTTCCGAACTTCCTTTTTTCCATGTTTATTCCTCCTCTAGAATGCTTGTTTGTGTATAGACGACCCCCAGCACAAACCCTTCATACTATCTTTACCCTTATTCAGCTGCTTGACTCGGATCCGTTCTCCTATCAAATGATGATTTTGTGTCTATATAAGTTGAACTTAAGATTCTTACCTATCATCGTCCATCGTAACTACATCTCCAAACTTCCCCACCCTCCTCTCCTTTTAAGTTGTTTCTTTAGTCTGGAATCTGAATTCCTTTGATCATCGTTCGATAAACTCTGCTAGAATTAAAATATGTTGAAACAGGAGGGGTTACCTTATGCCCGGCTTTATTATCGATTTAGATGGAACCTTATACGCAGGAACAAATCCAATAGCTGAAGCAGCACCCTTTATCCACTATCTTCAGGATCATGATTATCCCTATATGTTCGTCACCAACAATTCCTCACGTCGTCCAGAGGAGGTTGCCCATCATTTATTCCAGGTTACGGGTATTCAGGCAAACAGCGAGGATATCCTCACATCCGCCCAAGCAGCGGCAAAATATATCAACGAAAACATTCTCGGCAGAAAGGTATTCATGATCGGCGAGAATGGACTTGCGCATGCACTTCAGAATGCGGGGCTTCATTTAGTAGCTGGCCCTGAAGACAAGCCAGAGGTTGTGGTTCAAGGAATTGACCGTAGCTTTACTTATGCGAAGCTAGCGGCAGCTTGTCGCTGTTTATGGGAGGGTGCTGTTTTTATCGCAACCAATCCTGATCTGCAGCTCCCCTCCGAATACGGACTTACTCCGGGAGCAGGCTCGCTTACCGCGGCCATTCAAGCTGCCTCCCAAGTCAAACCTGTCATCATCGGCAAGCCGTCAGCCATCATCATGCGGTATGCCATCGAGCATTTGGGCCGGAAGGCGGAGGATATCTGGGTAGTTGGTGATAATCTCGCCACAGATATTGGCGGAGGAGTCGCAGCTAACTGTAAGACCGCTTGGATCCGCTCAGGAGTCGGGGCCCATCTCGCTGCCGATGAGCTTATCCAAGCAACCGGAATCAATCCTGAGGTGACCTGCTCTGATCTATATCAGCTATCTTGCATCATCACGGCACGCTATGGGCATGTATAAAGGAGAGCTTCTCTGACTTTTTTGTGTCGATTATTCATCGTGCATTGCCCAAACGGCAGGTATTGCCTATAATAAAATTAACGAAAAGAATAATTTATGAAAAAGAAATGAAAATAAGTTGTTATTATAGTTTTAGGA
>JAIMBU010000442.1 GCA_023511325.1 Gorillibacterium sp. | reverse complement strand
GATCAGACGAAACTGATCGATATCGATTCCTTGTCGAAAACACTATTTGATTCACGCAACAATATGCCAGAGGGTGCATTTTCCGTCACATACGGCGCTGAAATAAAAACGCTTGTTGAGAACAGTTTCTCTAGCTACATGCTCAATGACCGTAAGTTTGAGGATGTACAGAAGGAAATGACAGCTGAAGTCGAGAAGATCGTTAAGGCTAATCAAAAATAATCTTTGATTCAATTGCTCAACTGAGGGGATGGTGACTTGCCATCTCCTTCTCTTTCTTTCTACATCGCAATTTATAAGCTCTTTTATAGATAGATTCTGACTTTCGCAGCGGTTAAACGTGCTTGCGTCCAAGGACGACGAAGGCGTTTATCCTTGTATCCTGCTATAAAAAACAACGTAGCCTTAAATGTTATAATAGGACTGCGGGAAGGGCTTAGGTCGTGACCTGCGACCCTTACCAAGAAAGTTGGAATCATACGCATGGACTGGATGAGTCGCTTTTCCTTTTATCGCCGTATTCAATTGTCGTTTCTATTCTTCATTCTGTTGCCCTTTATTGTGGTGACCTTCTGGTCGTATTCTTCAGTAAAGCACAGTGTGATTGACAAAATTACGCGTTCCAACGAGGATATGCTGCGGGTGATCTCCAATCAGGTAACGAAAACGATCGATAGCATCTCGTTTGCCTCCGTATACTTTTCTGAATCCTATGATACGAATGTATTGGGAAGCTTACGTTCATTGAAGGTATCTACCGATTTCTCGGATTACGATACGTATGCTCATTACAGCCGATTGAAAGCGATGTCCAACATCCTCTCCATTCAATCGATGGATGCTAACTTGAAGGTCTTTATCTTAAATCAACAGGGTAGGCTGATCATGGGGAATTTGGAGCAGCCTGTGTTCTCGACGATAAGCGACCCCAATTTTACCACCAGCAGTGAAAAATTGGACGACAAAGAAACGACGGTGCTCCAGTGGTTTTCGGTAAAGGGTGAGCCTGATGCGCCTTCCTATTATTATGCAGCTAAGGTGATTGACGACCCACGCAATCACGAGCGACTGGCGACACTCTTTATCGGAATTCCCGATACTTATTTACGCAGTTTGTTCGACACCTTCAACCATTCCGGCAGCATTGTTCTGACCGACCGGGAAGGAAGAATCATGGCTGCTACGGGAAAGGAAGACGCCCCCCAGTCTACCGGTATTATGCTTGTGAGTGAACAGATTGTTCCCAAGGTCGGGTGGAAGATCACGCATAATAGCCCCCGCTCAGCGATTACTGGACAGATAAATCATGAATTTTTCGTCTCGATCTCGATTGTCAGCCTCTTTTTTGCTGTGTTTCTCTTTTTCTCTGTGGTCTGGGCGGGACGGATTAATAAGCCAATCAGTCAATTGCGCACCAAGGTCAAGCAATATGTTGGAGGTAACCGCAGTGTGCGGATGCCAGTCAAGGGCAAGGATGAGGTCGCCTTACTCTCGACAGCCTTCAACCATATGCTGGATGATATCAATCACCTGTTGCACCAGGTAGAATCCGAGCAGGAGGAGAAACGGGTGCTTGAGCTGCAGGCGCTCGTGGCCCAAATCCGCCCGCATTTCTTGCTCAACACCTTGAATTCGATCAAGGTGAACCTGATCATGGCTGGTGACGGTGTTCATAGCGGCATGATCGACTCACTGATGACGTTACTTCGTGCGTATGTACGTGTGGATGAACCCATTGAGCTAACGGAGGAACGCAAGCTCCTGGCAAGCTACATTCAAGTGATGCAAATCCGCAATCGGATGGATATCCGGTTTATTTGCACGATTGCTGAGGAGGCAGAGTCGATTAAGCTTCCCCGTCTTCTGCTCCAGCCGATTGTCGAGAATGCCATTATCCATGGCTTTGCCTTACATCCGGTAGACGCTGAAATTCAGATGAATGTCGAGCTTACCGGCGATATGCTGGAAATCAGCATCAGCGACAACGGGCGAGGGTTGTCTACTGAAGGAATATACTTGCTCAATCAGCGACTGAGCGGCTTTGAACAAGATCTGCCGAGTGCGACTAAGGGAGTGGGTCTAGTTAATACGGCTCGACGATTGCAGGTATTCTATGGTCTGCAATCGAGGTTACAAGCAGCTCCAAATCCCAATGGTGGACTTGTTTTTGTCTTGCGCATCCCTTATGACAAGTGGAAAGGAGGTGTTCCGGCTGAATACCGTGATGCTGATTGACGATGATGTCCCCATGCTAGAGTATGTGTCGCTTCTGCTGAAGGGACTTGAGCTAAACCTGGAGCAGGTGGCTTCTGCTTTCTCAAGCGAGCAGGCCTTAGAACTGTTCCGCAGCACACTGCCGGATTTGGTGATTACCGACATCGGCATGCCTGGGATGGACGGTCTAGAGTTAGCCAGAGCTTTTCGTCAGTTGAAGCCCGATGTCCGGCTTATCTTCCTAACCTGCTATGAGGATTTTCACTACTCCAAACAAGCATTTCAATTGGAAGCGGATGATTATCTGATCAAGGATGAATTGTCCGAAGCCCAACTGGAGGTCAGTATCCGCAAATCCTTGAAGCAACTGAAGGGGCGTGCAGAATCGCTGGAGCAGCATTCCTTCCGTAAAGATATTGAACGGAACAAAGACTTGCTGAAGCAAACCTTCCTCAAAGAGTTGCTTCAAGGTGGGTCGAATCTAGGAGAAACGGTGCGTTTCGGTGAACGTCTAGGCATTGTCTGGAAAGCAGCGAATTATCGGCTTGCCCAGATCCATATCGATACAGGATCGATCACGGAGAATTACCGTTATCAGGACTTTGGCTTAATTTATTATGCGCTCTACAACATTGCCGAGGAATTGTCGCTTGAGTATCCGTCCATTACTCCGCTACTGCTTCAGGATTATCGTATTTATCTGATCTGGAATGGCGAGATGGAACCTCAGGGGAAAGCCGCTGAAGCACTTCTTGGCTATATGCGTGCATTGAGCGAGAAGGCGGAGCTCTTCCTCAAGGTGGAGACGGTCGGGTTCTACGCGGCGGAGTCGTCAAACCTTGAGGGATTAAGCAAGGAATACTTAAGCATGGCCGCAGTCCGAGAGCACACCTTCTATCGGTCGGAACGGGAAACCAGATTAGCGCCGCAAGCAAGCCAATGGAATCATCCCGAAGATGGACGATTTGACAAGGAGCGGGGAATGCTCATTCTAGCTCTTGAGGAGAACAATGCGGCATGGATCGACATGGCCATTAACAATCTGATGCAACACGCAGCTTCGGAGCAGCATTTCCCAAAAATAGTTTTGGAAACCTGCGCTGATTTTGTCCGCCATTTGGCCTATGAATCTGGTGTGCCAGCAGAGGCCGAGTTCTATATCCACATTCAGAAAACGGTTCGTATGAGTGAGGCTTCAACTCTCACAAAACGCCAACTCAAGCGCTTGTTGCTGCAAAGTGCAACAGTAGAACGGGCGGTAACGACCAAAGATCCGAAGCTTCAGTCGATTGATCGCTTTCTTGAGGAGCATGTGGATGAGATGGTCACCTCGATCGACATGGCTGAGCATTTGCATCTGAATCCCAGTTATTTCTCACGCTATTTCAAGAAGCTGGCTGGCGTCAACTTTACCGAGTATGTCAATCAGTACAAGATGAACATGGCAATCCGCATGCTGCAGAAGCAGAATGAAACGGTGGAGAATGTTGCCTATATGCTCGGATTCTCGGACCGGGCTTATTTCTCTAAGGTATTCAAGAAATACAGTGGCAAAAGCCCAAGTGAATACAAAGGAATTCGTGACTAAAGCGCTGAAAAACGGTAAGATACTCCGCCATGATCAGTAGGGGTACCATTCTGCTGGTAAGCCTGTTAACGGGATACAAATTCCGAAGGTTGAAGCGGCTGATTTGATCATTGAGCAAGCAGTTTATACC
>JAIMBU010000441.1 GCA_023511325.1 Gorillibacterium sp. | reverse complement strand
GCTCACGAAATGCTTTTTACTATTGTAAGCTTAATATAATAGATGTACGTATTTGTTTTACAGACATTTGTTCCTTTAGGCTTCAGCATATAGAAAATATACTGGGAATTAATCTTAATCCCTTCTATTTCCAGAGTATTATTGGCAATATCTATAGTTCCTTGAGCCACACCAGTGCTTGCCTTCAATTTTTTAATCTGCGCAATTCCGTCTTCCCCTCTCCCAGCAACATAAATGTTGCCATTGTATATATCGTGCGATTGATAACTATAAACACCATTTGACAAAACTCGATCATTTGCCGCAGCTACCGTTATAACCGTTTTATTAGAAGTACTTAATCATGCAGCTTTAATTTTACCATTCGTCAAACCATCTGGAATAGATACGTCTTACCGTTCTCTTTAATGACTTCGAGTGATTCTCCATGGCCAAATCCCTCTAATACGATGTAATCCTGTGCCGTTGCCACTTGATTAGTTACCGAACATCTTAAATTCCCCAGTTTCAATTTATATTCGATCTATAACGAACAAAAAAGCCGCAGCAAAATACTGCTTCGGCTTAAAAATACTTTATCCTCACCTTAATTCAACCCTATCCATTCTTCCATTCCTCACCATTAAAGTGTCTGTTTTATAGTCGTTGGTGTAATCTCAAGTACTCTGCTCAGAAAAGGGAATTTCTCTTTCATCATCGTATACTCCGCACCTGTTTCTACGAATTTAGCGATACCTTCTATTAAGAATCCAGTTCCCATCGACCAGAAGCCCATGGTTTCGCGACTTCCCAAGGTAAGCTTGACCTTCGGGTTTTGGTCAATGTTCTTTTGAGTTTTTTTCATTCCAGCAGCAGGAATCAATAATCGATCATCTTCTGTAATTTGAACATAGGAGTTCCAAGTATTGCTTACATGCGCCTCTCCTTCGGCCCAGGTTACAATAGCAACTGCTCCTTCATGCGATAAGGTTTCTAGCAATTTTTCTTTTGTCATGATCTCTCTACACTCCTTGAGAATAGTTGAAAAGTCCATAGGGACGCCAGTTGACTTTTCTACTGACAACTATACAATCAATGTGTAATGACTAAAAGCGCCAATTCCTATTATTTATTAGGATACAGTTGAAGCATAGAGGTGGCTATTCCCATTGATAATTCTTAATAACGACTCCAATATTTCTTTATATCAGCAAATCTATGAGCAGCTAAAGGAACAAATCATTGCAGGTCAACTTGCGAAGGACTCCAAGCTCCCCTCCACTCGGACACTTGCGACCGCCTTGCAGGTTAGCCGGAATACCGTAGAGAATGCTTATCTTCAGCTATGTTCCGAGGGTTATGTCGGCAGTAGACCCGGCAGTGGATTTATTGTTGAAGTCTTAGACATGGACATTATTACATTATTGCAACACAAAAAGACCCCAGACATCGCACAGCCAACCGCAGAAGCGGCTCAGCCAGAGCATACGGAAGTGCCTTCCTATCGTTTTCAATATGGGAACCTCAGTGCCACCGATTTCCCTTTGCGCCTTTGGAAAAGAATCTCCAATACCATCTTGTCCACCTTGAACGCTGAACATATGACCTCCTACAGTAGCCCTAAGGGTGAACCAGATCTACAGAATGAAATTATGAAGTATATCAATAGGACCCGCGGGGTTTCCTGCAATCCTGAGCAGATCATTATTTCGGCGGGAATGGAGCACAGTCTAAGCCTGCTCTGCCAATTATTTCGCAAGGATTATGCGCAGCTTGCTTTGGAAGACCCTGGGTACACCGGTGCTAAGGATATCTTTCTCAACAATGGCTATCAGGTCGTCTCTGTCGGACTGGACAAGGACGGAATTAACATTGAAGAATTGGAAGCATGCTCGGCAAGAATCGTCTACGTCACGCCTTCCCATCAACTCCCCACCGGAGCTGTGATGCCAATCCAAAGGAGATTGAAGCTCCTCGACTGGGCCTTCCGACATAACGCCATCATCCTTGAAGATGATTATGACGGGGACTTACGGTACAATTCGAAACCAATCCCCTCGATTCAAAGCATTGATTCCAAAGGAACCGTTATCTATATAGGTACCTTCTCAAAGGCATTGTCACCCAGCCTACGCATTAATTATATGGTGCTGCCCCAAAGCTGGTTAGCGCGGTATGAACAGCTTTTTAGCAACTATCAAACCCCGGTTGCTTTTACCCAACAAAAAATCCTTTACCACTTTATGCATGAAGGTCATTGGGATCGTCATCTGCGGCGAATTGTTCTGGCTAACAAAAAGAAACATGATCTGCTCATTCAGACGATCGAGCAAATCATGGGAGATCATGTGATTATTCATGGCGATCATGCCGGCCTGCATATTCTTTTGGAGACCAAAAATGGACTAACCGAAAATGAGTTGATTCATAGAGCACGAGAGCATAGCGTTGATGTGATGCCTGTATCCACGTTCTGGATGAGAACGGAGCATTATCCTAATAACATGGTTATGCTTGGGTTTGGTGGAATGTCTGAAGACGATATTGTTGCCGGAATTCATTGCTTGAATCAAGCATGGTTTATCGCTCCATTAACGTAACACAGTTTCTACCGTTTGCTTTTGATTGGTAGAGGGCATCGTCGGCTAGCTTATAGATATCTTCTTCATTCAAGTCGTCAACACAGACAGTCACAACACCCACCGAAACAGTAATGATCTTGAACAGTAGGCTTGTTGCATGTTCGATCTGCAAATTTTCAATATGTCTCCTGATACCCTCGGCATACTCAAAGGATTGCATCGGTGTAAAACCGTTGACGATTATACCGAATTCTTCTCCACCCAACCGAAAAACATAACCTGCTGCTTGTCCCGCAAGCGCTCTAATGGTCTCCCCGAGACGACGCAGAACGTTATCACCTTCATAATGCCCATAGGTGTCATTGTATTTTTTGTAATAATCGATATCGAGCATGATGTAGGTTAAATATTCCTTCGACTTACCAGCTTTATCTACTGCTTCTTTGAAAATTTTATTGAAATATCTGCGATTATAAAGACCCGTCAGCTCATCCGTAATGGAGATTTTCTCGATCAAATGAATATACTTGTTCAGTTCCTCATTATTCAGCTCCAGTTCCTTGGTTCTCTCCTTAACCAGTTCTTCCAGATGGTCTTTATGGCGTCTTAGCTCTTCCTCTGCTTTCTTTCTCTCCGTTATATCCTTGACTGTCCCTTGAATCGCCGGCTTCTTCATATAATTGATCAGTGTTACCTGATGCATTACAATAACCTCACGTTTACCATCCTTGTGCAGCAGCCTTGTCTCGTACTCGTGAGGGGCCTTCTTCCCCTCGATTCTTCTCTCATAATAATCCATCACATTAGTTCGATCGGCTGGACTAACAAATATCTCGAAAGGTTGCTCCAGCATCTCTTCAAGCTCATAGCCTAGCATTTGGGCTAAGGCTGCATTTACGTACTTACACTTCTTATCCTGTGTAATAAATATACCGTCCTGCATATGATTGACTAACTCGCGATATTGCTCTTCAGAACGCTCCAGCTCAGAGTATAAGCTTGCATTTTCCAGCGAGAATACCATCTCTCTGGACAAAAGATTAATGATCCTCATCCGTTCCTTTGTAAATACGCCCGACATTCGGTTATTTTCCAGATAAATGATAGCAATTGTCTTATTCTGATTAATCAACGGCATGCAGACCATCGATTTGGGCTGATGCTTTACAATGTAAGGATCATTAACAAACTGGGTTTCGGAGAAGGCGTCGTTGTAGATCAGGCTTTCCCGACGTTCCTCTACATCCCTCAGAATGGATTCCGGTAGGTTAGTGTAGGACAACTGATCATGAACCACCACAGAAATTTTGTCGTCCTCTGGCTTATATTCACCCTCCACAAGCAGATTGGTATAAGATCTCATGATGATGCAGCCTCTTT
>JAIMBU010000044.1 GCA_023511325.1 Gorillibacterium sp. | reverse complement strand
GGTAAGGATATTAAATTATCACAGCCTCAACAATTTCTTGCCCAAGATCGAGATATTGTCGAGGATGCCTATCCTGGAGATATTATCGGGTTGTTTGATCCGGGTATTTTCCGGATCGGAGACACCCTCTGCCAAGGGCCGGAATTTGAGTTTGATGAGTTGCCTACGTTCTCGCCTGAGTTGTTCAGTAAGGTGACAGTCAAGAATGCACTTAAGCACAAACAATATCAAAAAGGCATTGACCAGCTTACCGAGGAAGGAACGATTCAGGTGTTCCGCACCGTGAGCTTCGACGACATCATTCTGGGAGTTGTCGGTCAATTGCAATTTGAAGTTTTTGAATACCGGATGAAGGGTGAATATGGTGTGGATCTGCAGCTTCAGCGGATGAACTATCAATTTGCCCGTTGGTTGGTTGGAGACGAGGCTGATCCTAGCAAGTTTAGGATTAATTCGACATTGGTTAAGGATAAGAACAATAATCTGGTTGCCTTGTTCGAGAACGAGTACGCGCTGCGTACAGCCATGGACAAAATGCCGGGAATTAAATTCTTGGAAGTTGCACCATAAGACTTGTTCTATCTCTATCGCTTTCAAAGAACTCAAAAAGGCTCTTCCTCTCAAGTCGATTCAGACTTAAGGAAGAGTCTTTTTTCGCCTTATTTCCTTCAATACTAGAAAAGAAGCTTAGGGTGAAGTCACTCAAAAACACTCCTAAAGGATCAACTATCCGGGCGAGCGTCCGTTTTTGTCAAAGCGCCAAGATGCCCTGCCGTAATGCCCTATCCAAACGGAGTCCGTCTCATACAATGATCGTGGTGAGACACAATCAATCAGAGAGGGGGAACCGGATGCGCATTCTGATGATCGCACCAGGTCCGATTCAGGTGCCCCCGGCGAGAGGCGGCTCTGTAGAAATCTGTATGACGGCGATTGCTCGGTATCTAGCTTTGGGACACGATGTAGTGGTGGCTAGCCGACTTTTTAGCGGGCAGGAGCCTGTTCTTATCGAGGGCAGGCTGACCATGCGGCGGGTTACGGTCCGCAAGGGACAAACCTACATCCATTCTGTCATGGAGACTCTACGTGAAGAGCAGTTTGACCGGATCCAGATTGATAATCGACCGGGCTACATTCCAGTTGTAAAAAGGTGGTTTCCTTATACTCCCATTTCTATTTTCTTGCATTCTTTGACCTATACTTCAGCGGGGAAAAGGACAACGGCTCGACTCTCTCGTGCCGACCTGATCATTGCCAACAGCATATCGCTTAAAAATCGCTTGGGCAGCCGTTTCCCTAAGCTAAGCAGCCGTATTCATACGATTCATTTGGGAGTGGATTTTGATCGTTTTCGTCCACCGCTTATTGAAGAGCGGGAATATCTTCGTCAGCAGGCGGGATTAACGGGTGCTTATAGCGTGCTTTTCGCTGGGCGAGTTGTTCCACGCAAGGGTCTGGAGGTGCTGCTGCGAGCGGTACAGAGGCTAAGAAGGCAAGTTCCTTCTGCAGTGTTAGTTGTAGCGGGAAGCAACGGCAGGTGGGGCTATGGCAAGCGCATACGTCATCTGGCCAAAGTGCGGAAGGTTCCAATCAAATTTCTTGGTAATCTGCCTCATCAAAGCATGCACACGGCTTATTGGTTAGCGGATTGTTTTGTCTGTCCTTCGCAGAAGCATGAGGCCTTCGGCTTGGTTAACGTGGAAGCAATGGCATCTGGTCTTCCCTGCGTGGCGTCGGCAAACGGAGGTATACCTGAAATTATCCAGCATGAGCGAAATGGATATCTCGTTGTAGACTACAATCGTGCGCTTCCTTTTGCCAAATATATGAGTAGGCTTGCTCTTGAACCGGAGAAGGCGCTGATGATGGCGCAGACGGCCAGAAATGATATGCAGCTCGGCTTTGGCTGGCACCGAACCGCAGAAGCCTTGTCTCAGATTTATGGTTCATGGGAGCCCTTAATTCAAGTAATGGGTGGTGAGGTTGTTGGCGAGGCATGTGGGGAGCAAGTGGAGGAAAACGGAAGCCTTATTGAAGCACAGTGAAATACGTCAGCTAATCGCCCCAACCGATTGGATGACAGAGGAGTCGCTTCGACATATGCTGGATACTTACGGCATGGTCTACGTCAAACCTGTTGTTGGAATGCATGGCAGAGGGGTCATGAAAGTCGAAAGACTGTTTGGTCAGGGTCTAGGTGTAGATCAGCCTTATCGCTATCAGGTGGGAGTCATCCGTCGATCCTTTGCCAGCTTTGGTCAACTGTTCGCCGATCTGCTAAAGGAAACAGGCGGCAAGCCCTATCTTGTGCAAAGAGGAATCAATCTGCTTCGTTATCGTAATCGTCCCTTTGATTTGCGTGTGATGGCGCAGTTAACGCCGAATAAAAAGTGGGAGACCACAGGAATAATCGGACGAGTCGCCCATAAAGGAAAAATTGTTACGAATTACCACAGTGGAGGCTCCTTACACGCGGTGGATGAGGTTCTTACACCATATGCACAAGGGAAGGAAAAAGCTGCTTTTATCAAGCGGCTTAAAGAAATCGGTGAGTTGGTGGGTAACCAGATGTATAAGCATTTTCCAGCTGTGACCGAGATTGGACTGGATATTGGCATAAGCTCCGATCTCCAGCCTTGGATCATTGAAGTCAATACATCACCCGATTTTTATGTTTTCTGCAAGCTTGCCGACAAGAGCGTTTTTCGCAAGGTTCGTAGGTACGCTAAAGCAAATGGACGGATGTAAGGTGTGAAAGTTACGAATAGGTGGACGCGTCTAACCTCGGACCTAACAGTAAAGCGCCAACCTCTCATTCTGCCTCAGGAGCAGAGACGGATGAGAGGTTGGCGCTTGTGGGTAAATCGAGGGTCATGCTATCGAAACACGTTCGGTAAATACATCGCTCGAATTCCTGCCAATCATGATGTCAAACTCTCCGACTTCGAAGACGAAATGATCAGCATAGAGGACAGATCGGATAGCAGCAGTTCCCGCAAAGCGGTTTGCTGACGAAGCCACTATCAGGTTACGAAATCACCTGGATGGAGCCACCAGCCGCCCGATGAAAACCACTTGTACAAGGCCTGCTTCATCGCAGCATCAGCGACTGCGACAACAACGGGATTTCAGCTAGAAAAGATTTCTACCCTGCTGAACGAGCCTTCCGTACGCTACCAAACTATGAACTTGACAGTGAAAATAATCAGAGCTAAAATGTACGCGCGTACATAAAACGCTTACAGGAAAAAAATAGCTTCTAGAAAAGATGTTGTAGCGAAGGCTGGCGTGTCAGAGGCGGCAGTATCCCGTGTGAGAATTTATTCCACTAGGAGGATGCTCATGAAACAAGTAACAGTAGGTATGGTTGGCTACAAGTTTATGGGTAAAGCGCATAGCCAAGCGTATCGCGAGCTACCCATGTTCTTCCCAGATGCGCCCAAGCCGGTCATGAAGACGATCTGCGGACGGGATGCTGCAGGTGTAGCGGAGGCGGCAGATCGTTTTGGCTGGACTCGTTATGTAACGGATTGGCGTGAGCTTCTAGCCGATGGAGAGATCGATCTGATTGATATTAATGCGCCAAGCAACGCCCACAAGGAGATTGCGCTTGCCGCCGCCAAAGCGGGTAAGCATGTTTTCTGTGAAAAGCCACTTGCCCTGACGCTTGCGGATTCTCGCGAGATGCTGAAGGCAGCTGAGGAAGCGGGAATCAAGCATATGGTTGGCTTTAGCTATCGCTTTGCTCCTGCGGTACAGTTGGCGAAGAAGCTGCTGGCTGAAGGTCGTCTTGGCGAAATCTATCATTTCCGAGCGTGGTTTCTCCAAGATTGGATCGTAGATCCGAATTTCCCGCTCGTCTGGCGATTGGATAAGGAAATGGCTGGCTCCGGCTCTCATGGGGATTTAGGTGCGCATCTGATTGATCTGGCGCATTATCTGATCGGTGGGATGACAGAGGTGGTCGGTATGAGCGAGACGTTCATCAAAGAGCGGCCGATAGCCGCTTCCATGACAGGTCTAAGTGCCAGCGGGGACAAGGATGGACCCAAAGGCAAAGTCACGGTTGATGATGCGACACTGTTCCTCGCCCGGTTCGATAATGGGGCGCTTGGTAGCTTTGAATCAACCCGCTTTGCGGCTGGACATCGCTGTACGAATTCTTTTGAAATCAACGGTAGCAAGGGCAGCATCAAATTCGACTTTGAGCGGATGAACGAGCTGCAGGTATATTTTACCGATGATGCTGAAGATGTCCAAGGCTTTCGGCGCGTGCTCGTAACGGATGCAGTCCATCCTTACATGGATGCTTGGTGGCCAGCGGGACACACGATCGGCTTTGCCCAAACCTTTACACATGAGCTGCTTGAGCTGATGCAGGCCTTGAGCGAGGATCGGCAGCCTGTTCCTAATTTTCTCGATGGAGTGAAGTGTCAGGAAGTCTTGTCCGCTGTTGAGCGTTCCATTGAGGAACGGCGTTGGGTGAGGATTGCGGAAATGTAATGGCTTTTACCAGTGGATTTATAAACGTTTCTATTTTCGTTTTACGTTGAAGTGGACGGTCGGTTTAATTCACTAATCACTCCGTGCAGCGAAGAATCAAAGGCCCACATCCGGTTTTTCAGGAAGTGGGCCTTTATTATTAGGACTTTCTCGTTAATCTTCAGACATCGTTTTAATTAATCCAAGCTCTTTTCTAAATTCTTCACCATGGTATCTTGTAGAGTCGACTCACTGTTGTTCCATATATTCTCAAACAGCACACCTAGACCGGGTAGAGCCATGTCGTCTCCGCCGATCGATTCCTTTATGACCTCATGCAATTCCTCTTCCGATTTACCTTTGACTCTGGCGACAACAGCATCGCGTAAATTAATATTGATTTCCATAAGTGACCTCCAAGTTAGGTTTGTTTTCAAAACGGTATAAATTGTATTATTTCCAAACGTGTCCATTCTCATCCTGATTCATTTGGGAAATATGGAGGCTGTGTTATATGTGTTATAATAGAGAGAATGTACATGTCTAGGAGGAAGGTCTGTTGAAAAAGCAGTATGGTGTTATTGGCATGGGTCGTTTTGGCTCTAGTATTGCACAGTCCTTAACGAAGCTTGGTTTTGATGTTCTGGCAGTGGACTCTGATGAGGCTCGGGTTCAAGAAATTAGCCAATCGGTGGCTCGTGCCGTACAAGCAGACCCTACGGATGAAGAAGCGCTACGGGCATTAGGCATGCACGACTTTGAAGTCGTTGTTGTCGCCATTGGCCAAGATATTCAAGCGAACATCCTGACCACGCTGATTCTTAAGGAGCTTGGAGTCAAAAAACTGATCGTCAAAGCTCAAAATGAACTGCATGGCAATGTATTAAAAAAGATTGGTGCAGACAAGGTCATTTTTCCCGAACGGGACATGGGATTACGTGTTGCACACGCCCTCATATCGCCAAATGTTCTTGATTTTATTGAATTATCGGACGATCATAGCATTGTTGAAATCAAAGCGACTTCACTGATTATTGGCAGAAGCTTGCGAGAATTGGATATCCGAGCGAAACACAACTGCAATGTGATGGCACTTAAGCAGAATGGCAAAATGAACATTACACCCGGCCCTGACGATCAGATCCTCGAAAGTGATATTCTTATCGTTGTTGGCCATAATGATAATCTCATCAGGTTTGAAAAATTTTATGCGGAGTGAGCCATTTGACTACTGACATTACATCGATTCACAATCCCCGGGTTAAAGAATGGAGTGAGCTTCTCTCCAAACGGGGACGCGATCGTCAAAACAGAATGCTGCTGGAAGGCATCCACATGACGGCAGAAGCCATACAATCAGGTATTGCGGTGCTGACGGTGCTTTATCTTAAAGAAAAAGGAATCCCCCTGGAGCTTGAGCATATACTAGCACCCGAAACCGAACGAATTGCTGTCAGTGCCGCTGTATTGGCCAAATGCTCGGATACGGAAACTCCGCAAGGCATTGTAGCGGTAGCAGCTAAACCAGTGCGAGCAGTTGCCTCACTACTTGGAGTGTCAGGCGCTTTGGTTGTTGTCATCGACGGTTTGCAGGACCCTGGCAACTTGGGCACGATCATCCGGACGGCAGATGCCGCCGGTGCTAGTGGCATTGTGATCGGGCAAGGTTCTGTAGATCCCTATAACCCCAAGGTCATGCGTTCCACCATGGGCTCACTGTTTCATCTGCCGATCATAGAGGTTGCCTTGGTACCTCTTTTGGAGCAGGCGATAGCAGAGGGGGCAGGCGTATACACCACAGGAATGGCAGCAACGCAAACCTGCTATGAAGTGGACTTTACCGGAACTACATGGATTGTGATCGGTAATGAGGGCAAGGGCGTCTCGACGGAGGTACGCGCTGTAATTGGCAATGAAATCTCGATACCGATGATCGGTAAAGCGGAGTCCTTGAATGCTGCGATGGCAGCAGGTATTCTGCTTTTTGAGGCGCTAAGGCAACGTGGGTTTAACAACCTAATCCCGTCTGTCCCCAGCCTCAAATAACTGTCCACTACCAAACATGCCTGTCCTGCACTAACCAAATAGTGGGAATTGACTGGGTTTTTTCCCCTCAATTCCCACTCTTTTTTCTCCCCTTTTTTATCCCAATGCAGGCATTTCACTGCTACTTGTCGAATAATAACTCAATGACTTCTCAATTTTTTCTCAATCTTTTCAATCACTTCTCAATCTTTTCCCAATCAAAACTCAATCGTAGCAACGGTTACAAGGGATTTTGTGAAGCGAAGCCCCCTGAATATTCACTCACGCAGTTGCTCCAGTTTAAACAGTGCCCCAAGCCTTCTCAGCCTCTCTATTTCAAGGCTTTCCCCCTGTTTACTGGACAGTTATTATTATCTCTTTTTGTTCACAACTCAACCATTTTTACCCAATTGTTTACCCCAATTTTTGCTCATAATGGACAGCAATTATTATCTCTCATTTTTTACTCAATTAAGGCTCAGATCCTTGTGGGAAAAGGGATAGCGGGGGTTTTGAGTGGGAAAAATAGGGGAGAGGGGAGTGGACAGGTATTATTATCTTTTTACAGTGGGTTTAACGAACCATTTACACCTGTCCTGCCATCCCAATAACTGTCCCTTTTACTACCTAACATTGAACTAGCATTTTAGGAGGCGATAAACGATGAGAAAGTGCGACTGTTCCGGAGACGAACAAAACTGTGAGCTTGAAGTAGATTTGCCGGATGATTATATTGACACTTTGTATGAGCAGTATGTTAAGGAAACTCCAAAGCCCCTGAGCAAAGAGCAATGGATTAAAACGATAACGGCATAAATGAAATGATGACTGTGAATAGTGTGCATCTATATTGAGCGCAGTAGAGCATGATGAGTACGATCACAACTTAAACGAAAAGCCAACCTGAAGGATCTAACCATCCACAGTTTGGCTTTTTTCCAATGACCATTTTTTACCTATCTTCTTTTATCCGCTGCTTCTGCATAATCTAGTTTCAGGGAGCGTTAACGGGAAGTGGTAAGGAAGGGGAGAAGACGATTATGTTTAAGCGCGGATGGAAAAGCCGCCGTCCGCAGTCGGGAGGCCGTAAGCGAATTGTCTGGTTGCTTCTTCTTGTGTTTTTAGCTTCTTTTGTGCAATCCTTTATTTTTGTCGAGAAGAACCTGCGGCCACCGCTGATGAATCTGGCGAAGATCCGTTTGAAGCAACTGGCGACTCAATCGATCAATGCAGCGATAACCGATCATATCTCTCAGGAAGCCAATTTTGATCGTCTGATTGATTGGAAAACAGACAAGGATGGTAAAGTAACCGGATTCATGCTCAACTATGCAGAGCATATGCGAATTACCTCCAATACGATCAACCGGGTGCAAACGCTGCTCACGGATATGAAAACAATGCCCGAACACATCCCACTCGGAATGGCAATGAACAGTGCCATCTTCGCCTCATTTGGTCCTGATATCCCCATACGGCTAGAGCCAGCGGGGGCGGTTAAGGTCGACTTGAGCACTCGTTATCAGGATGCGGGAATCAATATGATCTTGGTTGAAGTGTATATTCGGATTATTGCCGAGCTGACGATTATCATCCCCTTTGATACGGAGCCAGAGGTGGTTGAGACGGAGTTGCCGATCTCTTATCTCCTCGTCGTGGGGGATACGCCTATGTACTATTATGATAACAAAGGCAATCCACTGGGGGATTCTGAGCCACTGCCTCCTAGTGTATCCCTGCCTAATCTGAACATCCCTTCAATCGATGAGGGTACTGGAACTAGTACAGGCAAGGAAACACCAGTAAGCCAAAATGGAACGACTGGGTCAGGCATGAAGCCAAAATCAGGAACGGGAGCGGGAAATTCCAATTAAAAAGGAATTTCCCACTCCCGTTTTGCTGTTATTAAGGCTTTTTACGATTTCGCTGCCATTCTTCCTTCTCCCAGCGGAGAAGATTGGGATAAGGATCGAAAGCCCATTCGTTTTTACCGGCATCACGATAAAGGCCAAAGTGCAGATGGGGTGGAAATTTGCCTGATGTTCCGGGCTTGCCGTATCCAGAGCTACCCACCCAGCCGATGGTTTGCCCGGGTTTGACCGGATCTCCTTCTTTCAGATCTTTAGCATAGCCGGAAAGATGCGCGTAGTAATGATAGACATTGTTCAAATCGCGGATGCCGATGCGCCAGCCTCCATAGTTATTCCAGCCTTTGACCTCAATGATTCCGTAGCAGGTGCTGCGGGCAGGTACACCGTAGCCAGCGAATATATCTGTACCTTCGTGAATGCGATGTCCACCCCAGCCGCGACTTGCCCCCCAAGTTCCGTGAAAGGTATAATCGGACCGCAGAGGTAGCGGGAAAGCATGCTCATTCAGTTCTATCGTATCGAAGGTACGATAGATCTTGGCAAATTGCTCGATTCTTTTCACACCACGAGGATCGAAGTGCTTGAGGAGGGTATCCTTCCAGGTTTTTGTGCCGGTTGTATGAAGCAGATCTTGAAGATAAGCATAAATCACGTCAAGATCCTGCGTTCGATCTGCTATGCCATCTCCTGAGCCGTCTCGGCCTTTGCCGTCAAACAAGGCGATGCTTACCTCATTGGTATCTCCAGGGTTAGGGTTTAAGAAACCAACCCATTCCGCTTCGGAATATCTGCCACTCATCTCGGGGGTTGTTTTTTTCTTGACGATCTGGAGGGTTCGATGGTATTGATCAGCAGCAGCCAGTTCATACCAGGGAACGCCTGTAAGGATACTCAGTGATCCATATATCTGCCGCCGATCTGGGTAAGAGACGATCGTCACCTGCGGCTTTTCCTTGATTAGCTCGACTGCATCAGCATGGGCAGCACGGAATGAAAGCCCAAGTAGAATGGCACTGGTCATTAACGCAATCTGTACGGTCTTTCGAAGTAAATTGGGTTGCCTGTTTCTCAAAAAGCACACCTCCCACCTATTCCCGACGCACTCGTCGTTCTATGGATATAGGTTGTTCAGGTGTGCCTATTTTATCCCCAAGATCAGTCAGGGCTTTTGAAGTTCATCGAAAAAAAGCTGGTAAAAAAGCACATCATGCCATTTGCCAAATTTCATGCCCACTTCTTTAAAGCTACCGATCAGGCGAAAGCCGAATTTGTCATGCATTTTGACACTGACCTCGTTGCCAGCTGTTATTCCAGAGATAACCGAGTGGAAGCCAAGTGCCTTGCCGCGGGCCAGCATCTCCTCCACTAACCGGTTACCAATACCTTTGCCTTGATACGCTTCGTCTATGTAAACAGATAATTCAACCGTGGGATCGTATGCAGGCTTCGTTCGAAACTGGGACAGACTACTGTAACCGACGGTAATTCCCTCCCATTCAGCAACAATAAGCGGATAATGATCGCCATAGTGGCTAAACCATTCCAGCCGATACTCCAGCGTTTGCGGCTCAAGGTCAAAGGTGGCGGCGGATGTTTCAATAGAATAATTATAAATGCGTAGGATCGCAGGGACATCCTCTTCCC
>JAIMBU010000440.1 GCA_023511325.1 Gorillibacterium sp. | reverse complement strand
CAATAGAATCGCTCATCATCTTGCTCCTCACTTACGCCTAATCCTGTTGGGTTGTCCTCTAGCAGGGCCACTCAAACATAGCATACACTTCCAACCGATAGTTAAAACAAAAAGAAAAACCCTTCCAGCAGAAAGAGTTTTGTCTACCTTAAGAATTAATCAGGGATAACTAGACTGAAGGTATCGCTGTTCTTACTGTTATTTTCTCCGCATCCGGTCAGTTTGTAGCTCGTTCCCTGTTCAATCCGCTCGGAATCAATCCCTTGGCAAAAATCAACCTGTTTGACTGGATTGCCATAGTTATCGTGCGTATTGTCAAACTGGTATCGAATCTGTTCTCCGTCAAAATCGAGATTGTAGAAAATCGGAGCGCCTTCAATCGTATATGCGGTAACCTGGATGGAACCGGCTTGGCCTTTCTCTACGTTGTGGAGGAAAGTCTTCCACCGGTTGGGGTTGAGTATACCTTGGAGACTTAAAACAACATCTCCATTCTCCTCGGCTCGTTCCGGTTCATAGCGGGTTTTTTGAATCAAGTTGAGCAGTTGTGTTGTCGATTCCTTCGTTAGGTTATAGCCTGTACCCGTGTCCGAGATATATGTGAACATACCGCTAGCAATATTCTGCTCCAACCACAGATGAATCGATTGGTGGGTTCCGTTCTGATTAATGACCACATCGTAGTCCGGTTCCCGGATATCCAGGATTCCCTGTATTTTTGTCGCTGTCTTGATCGCTTCAACGAAAGCATGCACCTCTTCCGGCTTCTCTAGAACGCCATACAGCTTTTCATTCACTTTACCGAACGAGTGACCACGGCTGATCAAAACTTGCGTAGCTTGATCGTTGCTGTCCACTGTAGACGACTTCAAAGACGCGGATGGTGAAGCAAGATTCCCCTTCACTCCACTTGATGCACAGCCCGTTAGTACTAAGCTGACAGCTATGAATAAAATCGAGATTTTTTTGATCATTTTCAGTCCCCCCTAACCTTCAAACGTGTTTCACCTTCCGGAAGTTGCAGCATGCTGGTAATCCTATCAACCCATACAGGAATGAATCAAACGATCCATAGACTAATCTCTTAATCTAGGCTGCCATAAGTGTTCCAATCGCACATTTTATATGCAGTCTAGTCCTCGGATATATACTTTACATAGAATACAGTAGTTGAGCCGATGGTATATTTGCCTGCTCTGACTTTTTCACCTCAGTAATCTTCCTTGAAAACTGTGAACATGATGAGGAGGGAGGTTGAACTAAAATGGATGAAATGTATAATTTATGCATGCGGCATATGAGATGCAACGTTCGTGTTCATACTTGCTATGGACAATGCTACGAGGGTGTTATCGTTAACGTGGATAGCGATAATGTGTACTTACGGCCATTGGGTGGAGCCAGTATATCAGGTAAAGCTAGTATATCGGACAATAAAGCCCAGACATCAGGATGGTATGGGTTTGGATACGGAGATGAGATTCTAACGTTATCTCTGTTTACCCTGCTTGCCTTATTCTTGATCTAATGCAAGAAAACAGGCAGAAAATATATGAATCTCTTTTATACCCTAAGGCCCTTTTTAAGGTTCTTAGGCAGTTGAGAAACCTCTGATGCTTCCGAATGGGCATGTCGGTTTCGGGCACTCTAGAAATGGCATCCTCTGATTAGAGGATGCCATTTCAAAGGCGCCACGTAAACGCTACACTCGACCATCCAACTTCACCAAGATTCATCCAGAAGCAGCATGGAGTCCATGAAGAGCGACCGGCTATGATTATTGGAACAATACCTGATATTCACCATAGCCCTCTTCCTTCAGCTTATCCTTAGGAACAAATCGTAATGCAGCTGAATTGATGCAATAGCGCAGTCCACCTTGGTCCTTAGGACCATCATCAAAAATATGACCCAGATGTGAATCCGCCTCATGGCTACGCACCTCTGTGCGAACCATAAAGTGGCTGTTGTCACTCTTTTCTTTGACGCTGGCTGGCTGTAATGGTTTTGTAAAGCTTGGCCAACCGCAGCCCGAGTCATACTTATCGGTTGAGCTGAACAAGGGTTCACCAGACACGATATCTACATAGATACCATCTCCATGGTAGTCATGATATTCATTACGAAAAGCTGGCTCAGTAGCGTTGTTCTGCGTGACTTCGTACTGAATGGGAGTCAGCTTTTTCTTCAGTTCCTCTGGATTTTTGCGAAACGCCCAGTTTTCATCGATAAATTGATCACGTCCAGAGCCTTTGCGATATTGCTTGTAATGGGCTGGGTTCTTCTTATGAAAGTCTTGATGATATTCCTCTGCAGGGTAGAAGGTCATCGCCGGTACAATAGGCGTGACAATTGGATGGCTGAAGCGACCACTCTCATTCAGTTTTATCTTAGATGCCTCGGAGAGTATTCGTTGCTCTTCATTGTAGTAGAAGATGGCCGTTCTGTAGGAGTCTCCACGATCACAGAATTGTCCCTCCGCATCCGTTGGATCAATCTGCTGCCAGAACACCTCAACTAGCTTCTCATAAGGAAAAATCGTCGGATCGTAGGTGATTTGTACGGCTTCTGTGTGACCCGTATCTCCAGCACACACCTGTTTGTAGGTTGGATTCTCAGTATGCCCGCCTGTGTAGCCGGATACAACCGAAATAATGCCCGGACGCTCCTCAAATGGAGCGATCATGCACCAAAAGCAACCACCAGCAAACGTTACTTTTTCATATGAACTGCCGATTTCTGGCGTATTTATGTCACTCATCTCTTAAAAACCTCCATTCGAAAATTATGGTTGTAGCAAAAGTATACCATCAGCCCAAGTCACGCTCAAATGTATGCGCTTTTCGAGCTCATTACAGGCTAGCGAGCGGAATCGGTTTTTACCTTTGAGCTCACTATCTGATGGAAGGCGCAAGGAAAACAAATGAATGAGCAAACAGAAACAGCCTAAGACGTATCGCTACGCATTAGACTGCTTCTGTTTTGTTTAAAGGATTTAGCTGAGGGATTTATTGAAGTACTTGTTAATGATTGCAAGCTACTTATCAGCCGGTAAATTCTTGAACCCATTCACCGTTGTAATATGCGACACCAATCTTGGTGTAGTGTACATTCATGATATTGGCCCGGTGACCCGCACTATTCATCCAAGCGGTGTGAACCTCTTGAGGATCACGTTGGCCCTTGGCAATGTTCTCTCCAGCGTAAGAATGAGGAATACCATAACGGGTCATCATATCAAAGGGAGATCCATAGGTAGGTGAAGTATGATCAAAATAATTGTTGCTGTACATATCTTTTGCTTTGACAAGTGCCATATCGGATAATGCTTGATCAAGCTTAAGTGGACTTAGACCAGCAGCCACCCGCTCTTTGTTCACGAGATCCGCTACTTGTTGAGCATATGCAGAGACATTTACTCCAGTAGGAGCTACAGTAGGTTGGGTTGGCGCTTTGCTTGTAGCTGGGCTTTTGTCAGGAAGCTGCACAGTCATACCTTCCCAGATGATATTGGGATTTTTGATCTGCGGATTCACTTTGATTAAGGTTTGTAAAGGAACTCCGCTATTTACGGAAATTTTCCATAGGGTATCCGCTGGTTTAACCGTATAAGAAGCAGCTAAGGCTGAACCTGCTCCAAGCATAGGCGTTAGTAGAAGAGTACCTACGACGGCTGTCTTGAACAACTGATGTTTCGTACTTGTCTTAAAATTCATTACAAAAACACTCTCCTTGTGTGGCCTGCGAGGTTAGCTGACGGGTTCGGAGAGAGAGATTTCCCCTTCCACATGATAAACGTTGTGACCCTCCTGAAAGCGGACGTTCATCAATATGAATATCACAGAATCTGATATTCTTCTCATGTGGATTCACCCCTTAATTGGTTTCCCCACGCTCTGGTCATGAGCTTAAGCCTGATTGGTTGTTCGACCGACTCCTAT
>JAIMBU010000439.1 GCA_023511325.1 Gorillibacterium sp. | reverse complement strand
TTCAGTATCAAACCGATCTCTCCACTCCACCTATATCCAATGCAAGCTCCCACAAACGTGGCAATTATTCTTAATGACCTTTTCATAGGATTTTTCTCTCCTTTCAAAAACAAATTTTATGAGTGAATCAGACACTCTTAGTCTCCATGCCTTACCAGTATGTTCCAAAAACCATCCATCTAAACATCGTTAAAGCTTCAATAATCCGTAATATTGTAAATTGAATTCTAGAACGGATTCCTTTATAATGACGATAAAGCCATTCCATGCATTGGGGTGAAAAGATGAACTCCCTCAGCTTGAAAGAATTTCAAGATCAAGTGTCTGATCTACTGCTTCGTCATCGAAGTGTACTTGATGTGCTCTCTAAATTTACACAGTCCAATGCGGCCGTCCAACGGTCAGTGGCGAAAGCCATTACGGAATGTGGTTGCATACAGGTACATGCTGGAAAACAACACTATTCAACGGAAATGACAATTAATGATGCCAAGAAACTTTTGGAGACCCACATGGCTGGTGAACTATGCGAGAACTGCGTTGAAGTCGTCGCATCAGAAATCGGTAAGAATTTATTCTACACGGCATCTCTGTGCAATCTACTCGGTGTTGACCTCCAGAAGGTTCTGGAGGATGAGTCTAAACGCTGCACTACCCTTGGTTTCTTCAATATGTCGTAGTTATTTTTGTAAGTTCTTGGAGTTAAATAGGATTCAACAGTGATCAATACAAAAAACCGTCAGAATATCTGACGGTTTTTTACTGTATTAGAAGTTATAGAAAGAATAGATTAAAAGCGAATTCTGATTCCTCAAGGATAACGCTTGGGGTACTTGTGGTCCATTTACTATTCATTTGAGCAACCGCAAGTTACTTCCCCTTTATCTTTTTCGTTTAAAGCCCATGAATGTGCCATATAGAGCATAGAGAACTAGAGGTACAAAGATTAACCGAGATAGGTAGTTAGGGAACAAAATAACAATGATCAAAGCAATTACAACAGAAGCAAGGGCAATGAGCGCCGCCATTTTGGTAAGTCGAACCTTCTTAAAGCTGGGATACTTGACGCGACTAATCATTAAGTACGAGAGTAGCAACGAGGCTCCCACAAGGACAAAAGCGCTGAGCTCTTGATGAAACAACGCAAGGGTACAGAGAATAACACCTGCTGCTGGTATTGGCAAACCGATGAAAAAGCCTGGAATGCCTTCAATTACATTGAACCGCGCTAGCCTAAGTGCGCCACATATCGGAAAGATTGCCGTAGTAATCCAAGCAGCAGCTGGATTTACTTCTCCAAATGCTACCAGGTACATAATAAAGGCTGGTGCCACACCAAAAGAAATGATATCGGATAGAGAGTCAAGCTCTTTGCCGAATTCACTTTGGACATTGAGCGCACGAGCCACACGACCGTCAATCCCATCCATCAGCATCGCCGCTATGATAATGATTGAAGCCAAATTTGCATTTTCGATATCAGGAAAAACCGGAACATCATTTAGTACCAGTATGATAGCCACGATCCCAAGTGCAAGATTAAGAATCGTAAACATACTGGGGACCGTTTTTCGTAACATGCTACGCCCACCTTTATGGTACGCCAGATAAGATTGGCGTCACTGATTATAAATTGTAGACATTTTAAATTTGCCTGTCAATGAATACTTGTTCTTGAAAGCGCCTTAGTCCTTCCTTGATTACCCGTGCTCGCACCTCACCAATGCCATCAACTTCATCTAATTGCTCGATGGAAGCAGAAATGATCTGAGGTAAGTACTCGAATTTATCAACGAGGTTAGAGATAATAATCGATGGAAGTCGTGGGATTTTGTTCAGTACACGGTATCCTCTTGGAGAGATAGACTCATCCATGATGTTATTCGTCACAGTATATCCGAGTAGACGCATAATATGACCGAGATCAAGAAGTTCCTCCGCCGATAACCGCGCAAGGCCGTTCCTAACCTCCTTTACCTTCTCCTCTGATAGCTCACGACAATAATCTTTGATCAACATTACCGATTCATGCTCACTATTGTACACTAACTCCTCTAATTGCATGCTGATCAGGCGACCTTCTGTTCCGAGCTCGTTGATATAGCGACGAATTTCAGCCTTGACCCGCAGTACCATCTCGGCTCGCTGCAAAGCATGCACTACATCCTCGTAGGTTACCACCTCTTCAAATTCCGCCGCTCCTAAATTGATCAGTGTTTGATCAAGCGCTGATTTATATTTCTCAAGTGTCTGTAAGGCTTGGTTCGCTTTCGTCAGAATAACCCCGATATCTTTGAGGGAATACCTTAGGTTGCCTTGATATAAGGTAATGATATTCCTTCTTTGAGAAATCGATACCACAAGTTTTCCTGTCTGCTTGGCTACCCGTTCTGCGGTACGGTGACGAATCCCCGTTTCATTGGATGTAATCGTAGGATCAGGATTAAGCTGTGTGTTAGCAAAATGAATTCTTTTGACGTCTTCACTTACGACAATCGCACCGTCCATCTTCGCTAATTCATACAAAAAGTTTGGTGTAAATTCACAATTGATTGTAAATCCCCCATCGGCAAGCTCCATTACTTCAGGACTGAAGCCGACCACGATGATCGCACCTGTTTTTGCCCTCAGTACATTCTCCAGCCCATCGCGGAACTGAGTTCCCGGTGCAACCAGTTTGAGGATTCTGCTTTTAATTTCATCTTCCTTTGCCATAATGATGACCCTCACTCTCTATCTCGTTCTTGAAGTGTGGCGAACCGTCTATTCTTAATCCAGTGCAGCAGCGAGCGCTTCCGCTACAGTATTTACACCCACTATGACAATATCACCGGATGGTGTCCAGCCTTTTAAACTTCTTGCAGGCATAATGACTCGCTTAAAGCCAAGCTTCTCCGCCTCTCGAATTCGCTGCTCAATCCGTGATACCCCACGCACTTCACCAGTCAGCCCAATCTCTCCAAACACGATATCCTCTGGTCTTGTAGGCCTATCTCGAAAACTCGAGGCAATGCATACAGCTACACCTAAATCAACAGCAGGTTCATCCAAACGCACGCCACCTGCCACGTTTAAATAGGCATCTTGATTCTGTAGAAATAAACCGATGCGTTTCTCTAACACTGCCATGATCAACGACAAGCGATTGGTATCAAATCCTGTTGCCATTCGCCGAGGTGATGAAAAGTTTGTCGGTGAAACAAGTGCTTGAAGCTCAACAAGGACAGGACGCGTCCCTTCCATGCTGGCCACTACTGTAGATCCAGATACACCAATAGGTCGCTCCGAGAGAAAGAGTTCTGAGGGATTGGCGATTTCGATCAAACCCTCTTCCCTCATCTCAAATATACCTATTTCGTTGGTGGAACCAAAACGATTCTTGACCGCTCTAAGTAGTCGGTAGGTGTGATGACGCTCTCCCTCAAAATATAACACACAGTCTACCATATGCTCCAACAGCCGCGGTCCAGCAATTGCTCCCTCTTTTGTCACATGGCCAACGAGAACGATTGCCATATTCTGCGTTTTGGCCAATCTCATAAAGTGAGAGGTGCATTCACGAACCTGCGACACACTGCCAGGAGTGGACGATACACCGGGGTGAAACACCGTCTGAATCGAATCAATAACAACAAAATCAGGAGCAACTTTCTCAATTGCCTCGTTAACTCGTTCCAGATTGGTTTCGCAAAGGACAAAGAGCTGCGGCGAAAGAGCCCCCAGACGATCCGCTCGCAATTTAGTTTGTACCGCTGATTCCTCACCTGTTATATAGAGCACCTTAAGTCCAAGCATAGATAAAGAATGAGAGGTTTGAAGCAGCAACGTCGATTTGCCGATCCCCGGATCTCCACCAACAAGAATAAGTGACCCAGGAACAATGCCCCCGCCCAGTACACGATCGAGTTCACGGTTACCCGTTTGAATTCGAGGATCCTTCGTGC
>JAIMBU010000438.1 GCA_023511325.1 Gorillibacterium sp. | reverse complement strand
GCATGAAATATTGTCTATTTAGGGAAGGGGTGACGAAGATGGAGGAAGCCCACTTGGCGGCCATGTCTCAAGTTGATTCGGCTGAGCTGGAGCGGCTGATGGAGAAATATTGGAAGGATATCTGGCATTATGCTTACTTTTTTATGAAAAATCCTGAACTTGCGGACGATATCGCGCAAGAAACCTTTATTTGTGCCTAAAGGGGTGGACGATTCGTGTTGGTCATGAGCAGAAGGGAGTTCCCGAATTTAGAGTCCTTCATACCGCGGACGGGGGCGAGAGTTGGGTATCGGCTTCACTTCCAATTGCAGGGAACCAGGACATAGGGGATGGTTTTATTCCTACTCTGTATGCTAAAGGAAGTAACTGGCTGCTTGCGGCTCCACAAATCCCGGGAGGAGGGAGTGGCAAGGTTCTCTATCGTACAGATGACAATGGTGCATCTTGGGTCAGGCTTAGCGATTTGGCCAAAAAAATCCTTGGTTACCCTTCAGGAATGACCTTTATCAATAATAAAGTAGGCTGGATCACCAGCAAGGGTGTACAGTTTATTGGGTCCTTACTGTACAAAACAACTGATGGAGGGACGACCTGGACAAAACAGGAGTTGCCTTTGCAAGGCTATGCCTATGCCTACCCCTATCCACCTGTTTTTGATACAAAGGATGAGCGTTACGGCTTTCTTCCAGCTGAGCTGTTTACGAGCTCTGGAACGTTTGGCAAGCTCGTATACTATGTAACGGAAGATAGCGGGGAGACCTGGCAAATAAGTGACCTTCCCGTCAACTTCGCTCCTTCAAGCAAATTTATAACAGGTGATGGTTATGCAATTACAGCGAATGGCAGCAGCGGGTATGCAGCCGAGCATTCTGCAGTCTCCGATTTCAAAGAACAAGGTTACGTAGGTGATAATGGATATGGCTGGAGAATTCGCGCTGGACAGCGGGAGACGACTACATGCAAAGGGAGAGTATGGGAGGTTGGAAAACCTTTGGCTATTTTATCCAGGCAGGTTGAGCCAGATCGAGCGCTTGCTCAAGCACCGAAAGTACCGTCTGAATCGATTGAGAATCGGGATCTGAGCACCTCTCCATTCCCTTCAACGGAAGCCCCTTTATTTAAACCCGGCGTCTTTATCAGTGAAGAGGATCGAGTGAAGGCAGCAGATCACTTACCTGCTCTAGAAGCGGCACTTGGTTTCCTCCAAGCTTGGGTTGATAAGGATCAAAAGGCGCTAATGCGCTTCTATCCCACCGTAGAAAAGAGTTACTCAGATTGGAAAAGCTATCTATTTGATCCTTCCTATGAGTATTCATTTACCGAGATTTCATCTGCACAATTAGCCTATTCGAAGCAATATGTCATTGACGTGGAGGGAACACGCAGGACAATAGCAACAGGAGAGGTCAAGCTGGTACGCGCATCCGTAGGTCTGGAACTTCAGCCTAATGGAGAATGGCTACTTTATATGTTGGATTAGATAAGCTGGAAGACTGAAGCAAATGAACCTCTATCGCCGCTTCTTGAGCGGTGATAGAGGTTCATTTGTCACTTGAAAGCCGCTAAACGTGTCAGTCCTTGGATTCCATCTTGTAATCCTTTAGTGCATCTAGGCTCATCCGACTATTGCCAAGTTTGGTGGGAGGGACCACGGAATCTGGGTATCGAAGGCAACGGAGATGATACAGAATATCCTCTAAATATTCCAGTGCGGCGCTGATTCCGAACAGCAACAGTCCAGATATGATGGCTCCAGCCCACCAAAAGATGGCTGCCATCCAATGAAACCCCATGTCTTCAGGGTATTGAGGATTCTGAAGGCCAGCGACGAGGCCGACAATCAGGCCGACAGCCAGCACAATTCGCCCAAGATACAGAGAAAGTTTACTATCCATCTATTTATTCACTCCTTTTGAAGAGTACAGAATCTCATAGCTATTCTACCAATAATGGCTACAATCGAAAACCTTCATTTTTAGCAGTCATTTACCTTCATCATAGGAAAGCACGCTCCCGCGGTGAATCTGGAGCGTGCTTTTTGGCGTAACTATGTGGCACAGGAGCGAAACGGTTAGTTCTTCTTCTGTACAATAGGGATATAGATATCCATCTGAACCAGACTGTTCTCGTCTCCACCAGACCTATGGTCATAAAACTCGAACTCTGCACCGCCCCCATGCTCATAGTCGGAATGTGGGAACCACTCTTGGAAGATGGTGGACCAGGTTTCCTGGATTGAGGCGGTAAACTGTTCCTGAGCGACCTTTGGTGTCGTAAAAATAGCATAGGTTGCAGCCGGAAAGGTACGGCATACGGTACGTGGTGGCAGCTTCACAGCTTCCTTAACCTCAACGCCGATAATGTAGTTAAAGGCTCCAGTCTCCATATTGAAATCGGTACAGATGCCATACTCATCCTGAGAGCCAAGCTCATAAAGCGGCTTTCCCCAGTCCTCTTTCATATACGTTTGCCAGAATGCAGGGATCTGCTTCATGTTTTCTCCGCCACTGTTATTCGTTGCCAGTACATAGCCCACTACATCAAACTGCGGTTTTTTGACAACTTGAAATTTCATTAGAATTCCTCCCAAGTATGGATTGAATTGTTGCTGTAGCACGTTTCGTTTGGCATACCAGGGCGTGTCGACCCGCCGCTTACGATATTCTCCCGGATTCATGCCGAACAGCTTACGGAAGGCCCGAGTAAACGTCTCATGAGA
This sequence comes from Gorillibacterium sp., assembly GCA_023511325.1. Classification (GTDB taxonomy): domain Bacteria; phylum Bacillota; class Bacilli; order Paenibacillales; family NBRC-103111; genus Gorillibacterium. Next base: position 1,240 of record JAIMBU010000438.1, on the reverse strand, counting down.
GCCGAAACCAAGATCGAGCGCGATATCGAGCAGACGCTCATCGGTATGAGAAACGCGGTAAGCGGCTTTGGACAATCTTCGTTTACGCACATATTCCATCACAGAGTCACCAACCATAGCTAGAAACACTCGATGGAAATGGAAATCCGAGAAGCCTGCCACAATAGCTAGCTCGCTCAAGCTTAGTGATCCATCCAGCCGCTCCTCGATGTAGTCGATGGTCTTTTGGATACGCTCCGGATAACCCCTCATCTCCGTTCACTCCTTCCTTTTCTTACAATATCAGAGTAAGTCGTATTCCTCTTGATGTTTTTTGCCATTGTACATAAACAATGAGCACCCTACGGGCTACTTGTCCTCGCTGATTCCCAGCGTTTTCATATTGTTAATTCCTATGCATATTTTCTATAATTTGTTTAAGAAAGAAAAACAAAGGGGATAGCGAGACAAGATGAACCGTGTAAAGAAAAAATGGATGGCGGGGATACTAGCGGTTTCTATGTTTGGTGGTGCAAGTGTAGCGCTAGGGGGCACTGATATTGGTATACAGTTGAGAACTTGGGTAAATGAACGTTTTTCCATATCCAAGGGCCAAGCGGATACGGATCTCCAGCAATATTACAGCCAAGAGTACAATCGAATGCTACCGGTGTTGAACGAATACACGCCTGGAGCCAAACGTATGCTCGAAGAACAGGGAACTCTTCGTCTGCAGGCAGTCTTCGATGCATTGAACGCGCGGAAGCAGGATTACTTGACTCAGATTAACACGGAGAAGCAAACGCTGATGAATGATATCCCCAACCTGTTCAAAACGTATAACCAAGAAATGGTGAACCAATTTAACGATAAAATTAATAATTTTGCCAATCAATACTACAATGACATGGTTAATGCGGCGAATGCAACTGCCGATTCTACCAAGGGCAACATGGAAACTCGCATTAATCAGGAAGGCGAGCAAGCGAAGCAAGCGGTACAGCAAGCAATTGCAAGTGCCAAGGGTGAACTGCAAGCTAAGATCAATGCCGAGAAGGAAGCAGCAGTCAATGCGGTAAAAGCTGAAATTACAGCGAAGATCAACGGTTCAACCAGTGAGCTGGAACGCAAGCGTCAGGAATATGTAAATGGCAAAAAGAATGAGATTACGCAAAAGGGCGATCAATTGCAGCAGTCTGCATTACAGAATATTGAACAAGCACTGAATACGATTAGCCAGTAATTTAATCAAGGGAGAGGT
>JAIMBU010000437.1 GCA_023511325.1 Gorillibacterium sp. | reverse complement strand
GGAAGATCAATCCCAGGTACATCTAAGATTAAACGGACTACATATGACTGTGTTGCAAGCCAAACAACTAAAACAAACAATTCTAACCGATATCCTCGGATTGGCATTCGATACAGCGCCAGTGCTAAAACAAAAACTGCGATTTGATCAAATAAGCCGATTGCAATATAAACAAGAGATGCCAAATGATTCTCTCCCCGCCCGCGTATGATATGGGATAATTCGACAATGTTAGTCATTATCCTTCTCTTTATTAAAGGCGGTTAATTTGAAATTGAACGAGCAACTATTAGGGCACTTCCCGCAATAAAAAAGAGCTGGAGGAACGAAGACCTCGCCGCTCATTTTTATTGCGTTTGTTCCGATTTTCAATACTTACTCCCAAGCTTTTAAGATCATTACAGTAGACGGATCGCGACCGTCCCAACTTACATAAGATTGTATTTGCAGTGACCGTATAGCCGCTTCAAGGTCTTGCCTACTGCGGCCCGTCATTGTCCGCAGTTCATCAAAAGAGGGGCCACGCCTATATTTAGCTGTAAAGTTATGGAGTATCCGCAGTACCTTACGCTCGATGTCCGGCAACATCACGACTCACCTCCAGCACATCAACAAATTCCACCCACTCAAAGCCACATGCCAGCTCAACTCTTACTCGTTTGAGTCGGGCATTCATAAAGGTCACTGCTCCGACCAGCTGCCGTATACCCCGCTCGTTAAATACATCGATCGTCACCTGTTGTTTGCCAACCATTGAGTGTTGTAACAGACCCAATAACTCCTGTATGCGCTCCTCGGTTAACTCTGGTCTACTGATAAGATCCATGCTGTCATAGTGCCTATCCAAGGCCTCAACATGCTCAGTGAGCATCATCCGTGATGCCTCCCAGCGGCCGTTGCCCTCAAGTTTATTTCGTGGTTTCATGATGCTTCCACACCTTGGGGAACCAATCTAATCGTTCTCGGTTTGCTAGCTTCCCACTCAATATATCCAGATTTAGCTAAGTTCTCAAGATGTACATGGATCGTGCTAGATGACTTCAGTCCAACTATCTTACCGAGTTCGCGAAAACTTGGTGCATAGTGATTTAAATCGATGTAAGTGACAAGAGCTTCGAGTATGCCCCTTTGTCTGTACGTTAATGGTTTAATCATGCTGTGATCCCCTCTTTTGTTGGCATGGCTGCTAAAATGCTATCAATTCGAAATATACGTGGAGCTCGGCGTGTATGGCACCAGGCACAGACCGTGCCTGCATCAACTGATCGGACAGTAATGCGGCGTTGCGTGATTTTTCCATCCTGCCCAATATAGATGATATCCACAATCTTGCCCGTATACTTCTCCAAGTTGATCAACATTAATACCGCCCCCACAAGAACGCATGTTTGCATTTATGTTCTTATTATATACGAACGTTTGTTTCTATTCAACAGTAAATAATAGGAATTTACCTATTAAATATACGTGCTTATAACACGTATATTTACGTTGACACGTATTAATGATACGTGTTATAATGAATACAGAAAGGAGGAACACAATGAAAGCTTATAACTCAAGAGAAGTCATAAAGCTACTTGAGGAGGATGGATGGTACATAATCGGAGTACATGGCAGCCATCATTACTTCAAACATCCAATAAAATCCGGTAAAGTAACCGTACCGCATCCCAAAAAAAGCTTTCCACCAAAAACACAAAATAGTATTCTAAAATCAGCAGGGTTGTAGAGTCGAAAGGCCCTCTTCCCTCAAGGAGGTTTTTATATATGAGTAAAGACGTATATCATTTTTGGGCACTGCTAGACGCGGCACCGGAGGGTATTTCCGTCCGTTTCCCCGATCTGCCCGGATGCATAACTAGCGCCGATACAGCGGAGCAAGCCCATTCCGCCGCACGCGAAGCGCTAGAAGGATTCCTGTACGTCATGGAACAGGACAATGACGATTTACCAACTCCTGCCCCACTTGATGCCATTATTGCTCAAGCTGAGGACGGCGAAGCCGCTTTTTCCGTAAGTGCCTACATGCCGACTGTCCGGGGCGCGATGGAGTCCAGAGCCGTCAAGAAAACGCTGACCGTCCCAAAGTGGTTGAACGATGAGGCCGAGAGCCAGAAACTTAATTTCTCGCAAATACTCCAAGAAGGTCTGAAACGTAGCTTGGGAATTGAAGGGAATAGAAAATAAAACTTTTAGGAGGTGCCATGTTGGCAATTTGGAAGAAACGCGAAGGTAATAAAATAGCCTTAATTGCTGAGGACAGAGAAGGAGATAAAAGGATACACAAAACCAAGATTGTGTCAGCAGAAAGCTCGGGGCCGAGCGAGCTTCGAAAGCTTGCTTTGGATTGGGAAGCGGAATGCTTCTCGGAAAAAGCGGAACGTCTGAAACACCGCTTCGACGATGGGGCAATCGATAGAACGCATGCAGGGAGGGAAAAATTTTGAAAGGTTACGGAGTCATATTATTTGATCAAAACAAGAGAAAATGGTTAATCAGTTCTGGCGTGGGAAGTAAAAGCGAATATTTTTTAACGCGAGAGGAGGCACAAGTAGTTCTAACCCGGATGAATATTGAACAAGATAAATTCAATGCTTTCTTGGAGGATCTCCTGAAGCCTGTGCGTAATCATCAAAATAAAAAGGCTCCCGAGAATGCCGGGGAGTGAGCTAGTTAAAGCTCGCCTCCGCTCTAACTATGCAACCTATCATATGTAGATAAAATACCATAAAAAATAACCCCACCAGCTGACTAGGCTAGTGGGGTTTCGCTTTGGTTGTAATAATTTGTCGATCATAGGAAGGTTTTACCTTTTCCTTGTCGAACACTATAGGGCGAAGGGAGGTGCTTAATTATGCCAACAACTGGAGAAAAACCAGGTAAAGGAACATACATCTGTAAGAAATGCGGACAACATGTAGTTCTTGATGACAGCACAGATACTTTGCCGCCCTGTCCAAAATGCAGTGAAACGGAATTCAGGAAAGCGTAGTCTCAATAAATTCTTGTATGGCAACTTCTTCATAACCAAAAAGCTTACCTAGAACCCAATGGTCATACGCTGTTTTCGGAGTCTGTGGTGTGTTCTTGATAGCCTCTAAAATGTGAGGGTACTTGTATATCCAAAATGTTACCCATCCATCTGAGAGGTGTTCAACGTGAGTAAGGAGCTCTTTCCCAACCATTACGAGTGCTTCCTCGACATGCCTTGTCTGGAGAGGTATACACGCCGCAGGCTTTCCTTTCTTCACCAAGTCACAGTAAACTACCAGTTCTTCGCGATTCATAGTTGTCACCTCACTTTATCCGTATGCCCTTTACTGATCATAAGCAACCCTGACTTTACCATCGGACAAGATGTTTTTTTGATTTTGTATTACACGTCCTTGGTTGATCCCTCGCGCTTGTTAAACGCTAACTCAAACAGCCCTGTAGCACTCAACCCCGCAAGTCCTCCAGCCCACAACCTGAGCGCTGTATCGAGGTCTGTGAACGGATAAGCGACCAACCCTACCAATAACCCTATGGCGAGCCCAATCAGCGGTATGAGGTTTTTAGGCACGTTGACCGTGACCTTTACCACCTGTACCAAAGCAATAACAAATCCTGCGATGATCGTTGCAAATGTCAGTACATTGTTAAGGTTATCCATGATTTATAAATCCCCCTCAACCGTTTTGTTTGGGCAGTCCACCTGTAACTCTTACTTCATCTGCCAATCGCCCAATCTCCTTAAGCGCCGGTGCTGGAGCACCAGCAACCTTTGCCAAGCTATACACCTGTCCCAACAATTGCTGCTCAGGATGTGGCCGGGTAAACAA
>JAIMBU010000436.1 GCA_023511325.1 Gorillibacterium sp. | reverse complement strand
CCGTGTCGCGAGCGAGCTCTCCGCCGATGCGCAGGAAGGTCTTGAGCGCGAGCGCGGCGCGGGCGGACAGAGGCCGGCCCTGCGCCAGAATGGCGAGGTCATCCGCCACATCGGTACCGAGAACATACGGGAACTGGACCAACATCATATGCCGGGTAAGCCCCCTTCCGATTGCATAATCTCTTGGAGTAGTATTAGGTTTTTCAGCAGTCTTGCCGCTGTCGTGCATTGCTTTTGCGAAAGGATGCCGGCGTCATCCCTTTATTCTCTCTGAAAATTCGGGCAAATGTATTGTAGGAGCCGTATCCTGTCTCTAATGCAATATCAAGCACGCTCATTTCAGTAGAAATTAACAATGCGCAGGCTTGCCTTATTCGTACGTCGTGAACCAAGGTTACAAAATTCTGACCTACATCCCTTTTGAACATTTCACTTAAATAAGGGATACTAAAGCCAAACCTTTCGGCTAATCCGCTGAGCGTTACATCCTCCCGATAATGGGTATGAATGTATTGAATAACCTTCCACACGCTTTCTTTATGCTTCATTTTATAATGGACATCTGCCCGTTCCTGCAAGTTCGAATTCAGCTGCATGTTCATCCTTAGCCGATCAAAGCGGATCAGCACCTCAGTCAGCTTTGATTTGATCAGCGAGTGCCTCCATGGCTCAGTTCCCATATATTCCGACTGCAGTTCCTCTAGGATCGTTTGAAACCTGCACTGTTCCTCGGGGTCATTAACCTGGATATAGGAAGGAATGCGTGCTTCAGCCGAATGCCAATCGATTCCTGGCATCGGTTCGGATGGGCTGTAGAGATGAATGCCGAAATTGCAATTAAAAAGCTTCAGCGGCGAGTCCGGCTCTGAATGAATTTCATGAAATTGATAGGGCATGACGAGGGTAAAAGTCCCTGGCTGCATGGGATGCTTAATGCCGTTAATCGATTCGGAGCCATGCCCTTCAATGACATAGGAAAACTCCAAATAATCATGTCTGTGAGACTCGAAGCCATCGACCAGTCGGTTGACCTTAATGTGGAATGGAAGCTCGGAATCCATATTTGTGTAATGAGTAAAATATTTAGGAACGATCGCCATCTTGCCTTCACTCTCCTGCCAAGTTACTCTGCTGTGCGCTCTAAAAGTTTGTTTAGTCATATATAAACATAATATTTTTAAGCCAACTGAAAAATCGGGATATTCACCATAAATAATGATGTGTTTTTATTGCGCTTACATTCTACTATAAAAACGAATACAGCAACAGACCATTTATCAGATTTGGGAGGCAACGCATAATGAATCCAATCAGAATAGGTATGATCGGCACAGGCAACATCGGGAATGTTCATATGAGTATTTTCAAGCAATTGGCAGACGAAGGCGTGATCATTGCAGCAACGGACCTGGACTTTCCGCTTGCACAGAAATGCGCAGCAAAGCACGGTATTCCCAAGGTTTACGAAACGACAGACGAATTACTCGCTGATCCCGAAATTGATGCCGTCATCATTGGTGTTCCTAATCAGTGGCATGCTCCAATTGCCGTCCAAGCCTTGCAAGCAGGCAAGCATGTTCTGTTGGAAAAACCAATGGCTATTAACGCAACCGCGGCACGTGAAATTGTCCAGGCGCAGCGCGAGAGCGGCAAGGTTTTGATGATCCCCCATCAAATGCGCTGGGAATGGCTGCCCCTGCAAATTAAAGAGCAGGTTGATAAAGGCGCTCTTGGCGAAATCTATAATGTCAAAGTTGGCTGGTATCGTCGTAAAGGGATTCCTGGCTGGGGTACGTGGTTCACGAATAACGAAGAATCCGGCGGTGGTCCGTTAATTGATATCGGAGTACACATGCTGGATTTGGGCTTCTTTTTCATGGGCGACCGCAAGCCTGTTTCTGTATACGGCTCTACGTATGCGGAGTTTGGTCCGAAAAAACGCGGTATCGGCACATGGGGTACTCCCAATTGGAACGGAACTTTTGACGTTGAGGACTTGGCTACCGCGTTGATTAAAATGAATGACGGCAGCACGCTTTCCTTGGAGATTAGCTGGGCTGTGCATATGGATACAGACAGCGAGCATTTCATCCACCTGATGGGCTCCGAAGGCGGCGCTTCGATTCGTGGCAACCACGGTAAGCTGCTGACCGAAACCTTTGATCGCGCAACAGAAGTGGAGTTAACCCAGCCTTCTAATGATGAAGGCGGACGTATCCGAGTTAGCCGTCATTTTATCAAGTGTATCCGTGAAGGCATACAACCGACAACACCTGCCATGAGCGGATTTACGAATAACATCATTCTTGATGCCATCTACGAATCCTCCCGGACAGGACATGAAGTTATTTTGGATTTAGACGTTTAATAAACGAAACACCCTCGGAGGTATAATCTTATCATGTTAAAAGGTCTTACAAGAGCAGGTATCGGCCAAGTCGGCAGTATCGAACAATTGGTTATAGCTGCGGCAGCACATGGCTTTGAAGCTGTTGATGCAGGCGGTCAAGAACTGGAAGAATGGATTGCGGCTAAAGGTATCGAGGCTGTTCGCCTTTTCCTGCAAGAGAAAAGCATACAAATCGGCTCCATTGGTCTGTCCGTACAGTGGAGGAATACAGAAGAAGAATTCCTCAGCGGTCTGTCTCGTTTGGCCAAAGATGCAGAGGTCGCCGCAGCAGTTGGTTGTACGGCCTGCTGCACCTACATTCTTCCCTCTACGGATCAGAACGCTGCGTACTTCACGATGCTAGCAACCCGCCGCTTGCGTACCTGCGCACAAATACTGGCTCCGTATGGAATTCGCTTAGGTCTTGAGTTTGTCGGCCCGCATCACCTGCGGACCCAGTGGAAAAATCCGTTTATCTGGGGCCTACAGGAAACACTGGATTGGATCGATGCGATAAACGAACGGAATGTCGGGCTGCTGTTCGACAGCTATCATTGGCATACAAATGGACTCGGCGTAAAGGATATCCTTCGCCTTAATACTACCCAAATCGTACAAGTGCATATTAACGACGCGCCTAATGTCCCTGTGTCGGAGGTTCTTGACAATGACCGCCTTTTCCCCGGCGAAGGCATAATCGATTTGTCTGGTTTTCTGATGAGCCTGAAGAAGATCGGCTATACCGGTGTGGTCTCCCAAGAGATCCTTACACCGAGGCCATTGGAGCAATCAAGTGTGCAACTTCTACAGCGGTCGCAAGACGCGTTCCGCAAGGTATACAGCTCCGCGGGACTGGAGTAAAAGAATTACCCAATTTTTAAAAACCCCTTAAAGTCCATAAAGGTCTTTAAGGGGTTTTTTAGCTATTATCCATAAATAAGGTCAGTGACACTAATTGCACAAAACTAGCTAATCTTCAGGGTGTTCTTGCAGTTTTAGCATTTTTCCGTTTGCAATCGTTACTCTATAGCAGGAATTGAAGAGGTTTTCATATTATATCTCCATTCGATAGCTCGCGGACGATTCCACTAACAGCGTACTGACGACGCATAGGCCAATACTCTACTTCTTCAAGTGATAGGGTACAGTTGTGATGATGACATCTCTACTGAATAGTAAATGAGTTCGAATCAGCAAGCTTGACTGGTTGTGTAGGATATTCTGCCAGCCTTTTTTGGGAATGAATTGAGGAATGATAACCGTAACCTTATAATTCGATTCGGTCGCCTTACGTTGAACGGTATCGATAAATTTGGACAAAGGATTAATGACGCTTCTATAAGGAGTATAAAGGGTTACCAATCTCACATCAGGCTGCCATTTCCGCCACTTTTCCTCAAATGCCACTTCATCCTCCCTTTCAAAGGGAACATAGACGGCAATTATCTGTTGGGCTGAAAGTGACTTGGCATATTTCAACGAATTCTCGACCACATGCGTGATGCCCGCAACAGGCAAAATGATCACATTTCCTTCAATTGGTGTCTCTTGCTCACAGGTCGTTATTCTAAGC
>JAIMBU010000435.1 GCA_023511325.1 Gorillibacterium sp. | reverse complement strand
GTCATTATCCCATAGAGAAGTTTTTTTAGTGAATTTCGTTTAGTTGTAGTAAAAAAGTGTTCCCTGCCTAGCCTTCCGGCTTTGAGGAACACTTTTTTGCATGTTATCTATAATTTGGAAAGTAGAAAGACAGCTGCTGTTATTGGGAGGGACCGTTAGTCTTTATCTCATCCTGTATGAAAAAACCAAGTATACCCATGATCGCACCCAAAAAAAGCATACTCAAGCCGAGTGTAGCTATCACACCAATTGCAAACTGTCCAAGGTGATCGACAATGATAAACATGCCCCCAGCGACCGAAAGATGAATACCAAGTAGCATCACTTTCACCGATGACAAGCGGATTCCTAAAAGTCTTACCCAACCTATGCAAAAAGCAATAAATATGATAACTAGAATGAAGGAAACAGTCACTGTCATAACTACGCCTTCTCCCCTTTCAAGAGTTTATAAGTTATTGAAAAGCATAAGAAAGCGGATAGCTATGTCCACACCCGCCTTCTTCACTAAAAGCTTAGATAACCCTTGTTATTTCTTGCTGTCGAATGAGCTTTTGAGCGATACTATGCGGTTGATGACCAGATGGCCCTCCGTGGAATCCTTAGAATCCACATTGAAATAACCATGACGGAAGAGCTGAAACTTATCATTAGCCTTCGCTAGCTTCATCTCTGGCTCAACAAAACCATTTAGTACGACGAGGGACAGCGGATTGACCTTGCTGAGATATGATTTATCTTCTCCAGCAGCGCCACCAACGTTTACATCCGCAGACTCCCCTAAGGCATCCTCGACTTCTTCACCATCCGTCGCGAGCACCTCACCTGTCTCATCAAGCAGGATCGGTTCGTACAGGCGGAATTCTGCTGGTATGGCATGTGCTGCATCTACCCAATGAATGGTCCCCTTAACCTTACGTCCCGTGAAGCCTGAGCCACTCTTGGTCTCCTCGTCGTACGTACAATGAAGCTCAATTACGTTACCTTCCTCGTCCTTGACAGCTTCCACACATTTAATAAAGTATGCATTCTTTAAGCGCACTTCATTGCCGGGAAACAATCGGTAATACTTGGATGGGGGAACCTCCATAAAATCATCACGCTCGATATAAATTTCACGGGAGAAGGGAACCGAACGGTTGCCCATCTCCGGGTTTTCTATGTTGTTCTCCGCTTCCAGCCATTCCGTTTTCCCTTCCGGGTAGTTAGTAATGACCACCTTAAGTGGATTTAATACTGCCATCATTCGTGGAGCCTTCAGCTTCAGATCCTCGCGAATGAAATGCTCAAGCATCTTCTCATCCACGATGCTATATCCTTTGGCTACACCGATCTCCCGACAGAAATTGCGGATCGATTCCGGTGTATACCCTTTACGTCTTAGCCCAGCAATCGTCGGCATCCGCGGATCATCCCAGCCGTCGACTGCACCCCCATCCACTAAAAGCTTCAGCTTTCTTTTGCTTGTGACGGTATTGGTCACATTCAGTCTAGCGAACTCATATTGATGCGGTGTGTTCTCCATCGCACATTCCCGAACTACCCAGTCGTACAAGGGACGATGATCCTCATATTCCAGGCTACACAAGGAATGGGTTACTCCTTCGATTGCGTCACCAAGGGGATGGGAATAGTCATACATCGGATAGATGCACCAAGTATCTCCGGTTTGATGGTGGCTGGCATGCTTAATCCGATAAAGCGCTGGATCACGTAGGTTGATATTAGGCGAAGCCATATCAATCTTAGCACGTAGCACTCGTTCTCCATCTTTGAATTCGCCTGCCCGCATCCGCGTGAACAAATCGAGGTTCTCTTCAATGGAACGCGTGCGGTAGGGACTATCTTTACCTGGCTCATTCAAGGTTCCCCGCATGGCGCGCATTTCTTCTGCTGACTGATCATCTACATAGGCCTTGCCCTGCTTGATCAGATAAACCGCACGTTCATAGTTCATTTCAAAATACTCTGAGGCAAAACGCAGAAGATCCCACTCATACCCAAGCCAACGAATATCATTTAAAATTCCATCGACGTATTCCATATCTTCTTTAACCGGATTGGTGTCATCAAAACGCAAGTTCGTCTTGCCACCGAATTCGTCAGCCAACTCAAAATTGATACAGATCGCTTTGGCATGCCCGATGTGCAGATAACCATTCGGCTCTGGGGGAAAACGGGTGACGATCGTTTTCTCTCGGCCTGACTTTAAATCTTCCGCAACAATATTCTTAATAAAATTAGATGAAGATGTTAATTTGCTTGTTTCTGTTTCCATAGCTCCCAGCCCCTCTATCATGATCCACTCCGTATTTGCACACTTTTGCCAAGTGTATGTATGTCTCTATAGTACACAATTTTACCGGGAAATATAAGGGTAACGGCAGGATTCCTCAGTAGAGGTATGGCTTAGTGGGGAATCCTTCCTTGTCGAGTCTCAATAGATACGGTTAATTCGTCATCCCCTTTAAGAGAGAACTCAGTTTGCTCCGCCCGAAGCAGCGGCTTGTTGGCTCTTCTGAATGGCATGAACGCCCATGATTACGACGGTCAACTCATAGCTATCTAGGCTATCCAATTGGTTATCTAAACGAAAAGCCCCCGATGAGAAAAAGCCATTGATCCGTTCAAATCGCGCTACAAGCTGCCCGGAGGTTTGAGTAACCTCATATTCACGGGAGAACGCGGGTGAGGTAATCTCGAATACGCCCCGGCCGTAGGCTTCATACTCATAACGCTTGCTCAGAAAGCTCATGCGAGAACGTAGCAGCCCCAATTCCTCCTCTGCTGGCCCCAATACCAGCCACTTGGAGGAAAGTGCATGGCGGAACTTGCCCTTACAGGCTAGTCTGCCTTCTGCATTATATGCTTCTACTTTTGCACTAAATGCGCTACCTAAATCGAGCACACCTGCAGGGTTACCTGATGCATCGACTATATCAGTGCGCCCAGCACTGAAAAAGCTATCCCTAAATATTAATTGCATCGCTCCATCGTCTCCTAATTATTCCGACCTCTCAAGAAAAAGGCCGCGAACATAGTAATGGTTATTTAGCCTTGTATACGCATGTTATGAGCCTTCGTTGCAAGTGTACTCCGATAAACTAGCCAATGAGGCATAACAGCTCTCCTGTCGACCTATCTTGCGGCGAACCGCTGCCTTAATTCCGCAAGCTTGAGACCAGCCGTATCCGCGAGATTCCAATTAGCAGCAGCTAAGAATGGAGCTGTTCCTATCCCTACCGAGAACATCGGAGTAGCTAGAACAGCGGTAAGTCCCGCCTCTCCGTCCTCAATAGCTGCACAATGAGCGTAAGGGACGTTTAATAGATCAGCTGCTAGGAGAAAAATATCTGGCGCTGGCTTCATCCGCTCGACCTTGGCCGGATCTGCTACTGCATGAAAGTAGTGGCTAATTCCCAAACGCTCAAGTACAAAATGATAATTGGAGCTGGACGAAGCAAGCGCAATCCGCATGTCAGCATCTGTTAGCTCCTGAAGAAATCGTTTGATTCCGGGCAGCAGGTCACGGGGTGAAAGATCGGCGATCATCTGCTGATAATATTCATTCTTCTTCACGCCAAGCGCTACAATCTCTGCTTCTTGATAATTTCTGCCCGTCTTAGCAGCAATGGCCCTTACAATCTCGGAACGATGAATGCCTTTGAAGGAATCGTTCTCGGCGTCACTGATCGTAACGGCTAACTCTTCTGCTAATTTCCGGTTGGCTTGATTGTAGCATTCGTTAGTGTCTGCTATGACACCATCAAGATCAAAGATCACTGCCTTAAGCTGTGCTTTCCACATGGCTTTCCCATCTCCATTTATTAGCGATTACCAAATGTTGTCGATTAGCGAAGTTTTCTTCTTATTGTAGCAGTCAGACTTCCCTGATCCAATCCTAAATCTAAGTACTCCTCTCTTTTCAGCTTTGCTTAAATATTTTTTCGTTGATTATTGACAAAGAATCAGAATGGTCA
>JAIMBU010000434.1 GCA_023511325.1 Gorillibacterium sp. | reverse complement strand
GTAAGGCACAACCTGAAGCTTTGCAGGTAACTTTCCAGTTATGCCCTCAATCTGTTTCAGCGTCGTTTCATAATAAGGAGCCCCGGTAATATATAAAAAATGGACATCAGGTAAGTGCGAAAGCAGAGAAGCCATGCCAATCATCGCTTCGTTAATCGCTTTTGCTCCCCTGCTGCCACCCACAACCACGACAAGCTTATCACCTTTTACCAGTCCAAGCGAACGCATCCCACTGCCTGCATCTGCATAAACCGCTGTTGTTGCTCGGGGATTGCCCGTAAAGACTACCCGTTTGGCTCCGGCAAAATTCTTCTCAGAGCCTTTGAAGCTGACGGCTACACTGCCTGCATAGCGACTAAGAAACTTATTGGTCAAGCCTGGAATGACATTCTGTTCATGGATGATTGTGCGAATGCCAAGGCGAGCGGCGGCATAAACCACCGGACCACAAACGTAGCCCCCCGTACCTACAACAATGTCCGGCTTGAACTCTCGCAACAGCTCTTTAGCACGGCTGACTGCCTTGAGAAACCGCACGATTGTACGGACATTGTCCAGGCTGAGTTTGCGACGGAAGCCGGATATTTCCACAGCTTCAAAACGCAGTTCAGGATAAGCTTTGTTGATAATCGCCTGCTCCAGACCTGCCGTTGTCCCGATATACATAAACTGAGCTTCAGGTTGTTCTCGTAAAACTTCTTCCATTACTGAAAGAGCCGGATAGACGTGTCCACCCGTGCCACCTCCACTGAGTACAATTCGCATGAGTCACCTCGTATGTCTAGAAATATTTAATAGAATACCAATGGCCGTCAGCATCAGAGTAAGCGATGATCCACCATAGCTGATCAAGGGAAGCGTAATCCCTGTGACCGGAAACATTCCGATAACAACACCGATATTAATGGTCACCTGTACAGCGATCATTCCGGTTATACCAGTTGCGAGCAGACTGCCAAAAACATCAGGTGCCGTAATCGCCGTACGAATTCCCCGCCAGATCAGGATGGCGAATAAAGATAACACAAAGATTCCACCAATAAAACCGAGCTCTTCTCCCACAATGGAGAAAATAAAATCCGTTTGCGGCTCGGGTAAATAGCTATGCTTTTGGAGACTGTGATTAAAGCCAAGACCAACAAGTCCCCCTGGCCCGATCGCGTATAACGATTGAATGATTTGATAGCCTGCACCCAATGGGTCTGACCATGGGTCGAGAAAGCCGACAATTCTTTGAAGTCTGTAAGGTGCCGCCATAATCAAACCGACGAAACCCGCCACTCCACCAAGCGCTAACATCCCCAAGTGAAGCAGCCTCGCCCCTGATGTAAAAATAACTAACAATGCAGCCCCTACGAGGACCACTCCGGTCCCAAGATCAGGCTGGAGCATGATCAATCCGAAGGCAAGACCCATGAGCATAAGCGGCGGCATAAGCCCGCTCCAGAAGCGAGTAATGTGCAGCTTGCCATCCGATAGGAGCTTAGCAAGGAAAATAAGCACACCCATTTTCATAAACTCAGAGGGCTGGATACCAAATGAGCCGATCCCAAGCCAACTGCGTGCTCCTCCACGTATGTTGCCGATCCCGGGAATCAGGACCAGAATCAGCAGGCCGAAGCAGATAAGCAGAATGAGTTTCGCCCATTTGCCCCACATGCTATAGTCCAACCTAGCTATAATCAGCATGGCTCCTACACCGAGCACGGCAAAGAGAAGCTGGCGCTTCATGTAATAGAATGAATCTCCGAAATCATGGAACGATAATACTGCACTCGCGCTGTATACCATGATTACCCCAATGGTTAGAAGCATCAGCGTGGCAGTCATCAGTACCAGATCCGGCATTTTTTGAACTTTTCCCATGGTCCGACCCCTTTAACATTGGTTAAGGAGTTGGTTCTTGCCAAGGATAAACGCCTGCTAGCGCCTTTGGCGCCGTGTGTTTATCGATAAAATATAAGAACCGTATAGTGAAAGCCTATGCTTCCTTATATTTGCGGTAACAAGAGTCCAAGCCCTTTGTTAAAGGTTATGCACAGAGTTCTTAAACATGCTACCCCGTTCTTCATAGGATTGATACATATCCCAACTGGCGCAAGCAGGAGAAAGCAACACAACCTCATCCTTGCGAGCTTCGTTTGTAGCAAGGCGTACGGCTTCCTGCATGGCGTAAGCCGGATCTGTTGTTGCCACAATAAGTACAGCCTGTACACCGGCTTCTTGCGCTACGCGACAGAGCTTCTCTTTCGTTTGGCCAAGTGCAATCAGTACCCGAACTCTATCGCGGAAATAAGGCAAAAGATCATCATATTCCATCCCCCGATCAAGCCCACCTGCTATGAGCACGATAGACTGATCAAAAGCTTCGAGATCCTTAATTGTAGCAGCAGGATTGGTCGCTTTTGATCCATTGATAAAGGTGACATCCTCCACCTCCCGCACGAACTCAAGACGATGCTCTACACCGTGAAACTCTTGGAGAGAGAATACAATAGACTCCAGATCTGCTCCGGCGGAAAAGGCAACGGCAGTTGCGGCTAAGGCGTTCTGCACATTATGCCGTCCGGGTAAACCCACCTTACTGGTAGGTAGAACTAGAATCCGCTCCCCTCCTACCGGCTGGTAAACAATCCATTCTTGCTCACCATCATTCCATAGATACACACCGACCTCTAGCTGCTCCTCCATCGAGAAAGGCATTAGCTGCGCTTTAAGTGAAGTTACCAATGAACGACAGTAAGGGTCATCCAGATTAAACACAGCTATGTCATCTTCTGTCTGATTAGCAAATAGCTTTGCTTTCGATTCGCAGTAGTCAGCTAACGATCCATGGTAATCAAGATGCGTCTCATATACATTCAATAGCAGGGCAATCTTAGGTCTGAACGCAACTGTACCCTTGAGTTGAAAGCTACTCAACTCGACTACCATTACATCATCAGCTTTGGCTTCCATTGCAGCTTCACATAAAGCTCGTCCAATATTACCTGCGATGATGGGCTTTTGTCCCGCCTTGTTTAGCATTTGACCAATCCAGGTCGTTGTAGTCGTTTTACCGTTTGAGCCGGTAACCCCGATGATTGGAGCCTTACAGATATGGTAGGCAACCTCAACCTCGGTTACTATCTCCAGCCCCAGTTCGATCGCTCGTTTCACAGGTGCGGCTGTATAAGGGATGCCTGGATTCTTGACCACCAGTGCAATTCCAGAGTGAATGATTCCTTCCGGATGCCCGCCACATACGACAGAAATACCCAGTGCCTCCAATTCTTCGGCCTCCGGGCATAGATCGCGAGCTTTTTTATCATTCACAATGACGTTTGCTCCATATTGCTGAAACAGCTTGGCCACGGCCACTCCGCTTCTTGCCAGTCCGAGGACAATAATTTCTCTGTCCTTGTATTCTGCAGGATGCTGCATGGTTTAAAACACCTCATTTAAGTATAGTCCAAGACCGGCCAAAAGGAACGCGACGATCCAGAACGTGATCACAACGCGCCATTCCGACCAACCAACGAGCTCAAAATGATGATGGATCGGGCTCATTTTAAACACCCTTTTCCCTCTCGTCTTGAAGGATACGACCTGAATAACAACAGACAGCACCTCAATAACGAAGACACCACCGATGATAAAAACGAGCACCTCGGTCTTGGTTAAAATGGCTACGGCCATCAGGCCGCCACCGATACCCAAAGAGCCTGTATCCCCCATGAATACCTTAGCAGGATGGGCGTTGTACACAAGAAAACCTAATACTGCACCAACCATAGCAGCTGAGAAAATTGCCGTTTCTGGATGATGGAGTTTCATCGCAATAACGACAAAAGCTCCAAAGGCGATCGCCGCTGTTCCCGACAGCAACCCATCTAATCCATCTGTAAAATTAACAGCATTAGACATACCGAGCATCATCAGTACAATTAAAGGATAATAAAACCAGCCAAAGGCCAAGGACACATCGGTATAGGGAATACTTACATC
>JAIMBU010000433.1 GCA_023511325.1 Gorillibacterium sp. | reverse complement strand
CATATAACGCGAGTCCACCATTTTCTGCCTGAAGTTCAAGCTGAAAGCTACGATTTCTGTCCAGCTTCGCTGCAAGCCGTCCTGGTATACTAGCTTTGCACAAATATCCATAGGACCCCGCTTCATCCAGCTTGTTCACGATCGGTTGATAATGCCAGGATAGTACTCCGCGGCTATCTGCAGGATCATCAGGTAGAAAGAATGATCCTACTTTCTCCCCGTCTACCAGAACGTGAATGAGTGATGTGTGCTTATCATCATCGGTCATATAATAGGTGTTAGAGTTATACTCTACATCAGCGGATGCACCGTGCATCATATCTATGCCTGCATCCAGAACCTTTGCCCCTTCCACATTACGAGCCAGAACTCGCTTAGCACTCGCCTCGAAGAGGATCGCAACATCACTAATTACAGCTTGCGCCGCTTGATCAGGAAGGGTGATGGTATAGGTGAAATGCCCCGTTCCGGTTCCGTTCACTTTACTGCCCTCAATAGCTTCCCAAACATAAGGAAAAGATTGCTCACTAAAGCTTTCAACCTTAGCACGAACAAATCTATTTTCTGTACCTGTGTTGTAGTCACCATTTTCCTTGTCGCTTCGGACATCAAAGGTTGTAAAATTGCGTGTGATTACTCTGTCTGCTGCATCCACTAAAGAGACAGCCAGCACAGCGACTGCATCCTGAGCAGGCATACGGAGCCCAATCGACTCTAGCGGAGTAACACCATATCCATCCCACTCAAGACTAAAGCTGCCACAGTCCGCCACAGTGCGAGTGCCTAGATCATCATACCAGAGCTGCCATACGACTCGAAGCGCTTGTCCATGGTAACGATCGGAATAACTGGACCGAAGCAGGGGCACCACAACTTCGGCTCCCGCATCAACCGTTTGGCATGGCGCTGCATCGATGACGATAAAATCCGCGGAATGCAGATCAGCAATTGTCATATCAGGAACAAAATCCTCGTAGCCAAATTGTTTATCGGAGCCATCTAAACGATAATAGCCGTTGAATTCATTCGTGACATCACGGAACTCGGTGAAGACAAAGCCACATAGCTTATCATGCTTGCGCATTTCATTCATCATGTAATGATAATGCCAAGCTAGGTCACTGTCGCCCGCTCCTCCTTCGATCCCCCAAACATTCCCGCATTCACTGTTCATTAGTGGCGCATCCCCTTGAACGTTGCTGCCAATATAGTTGAAGGTAGAGCCTGGGTAGGTCTGCTGAGTAACATGAGCCAGATGATCGCGCACGATTTCGTATCCATTCAAATAAAAATGCCAGGTATTGATATCCGATTCCACATGATCATGATTACACGGTGAGTTATCTTCGACGATCCGCGTAGGATCAAGTTGCTTAGCCCAATGATAAGTGGCCCGAACCCAATCCTGTGTTGCTGGCAAATAATTGTTTGGGTGAGCTTGATCACCTGTTAACGCCGCCGCTTTACTATCTGTCTTAAGTCCCCAGGTTTCATTAAACATGACCCAAGAGAAAATCGACGGATGGTTGTAATCGCGTTCAATGGTTTCCAGGGCCTCGCTTTCATAGGATGAACGAGCCTGATCATCTGGATTTCCCCAGAAGCAAGGCATATCCTCCATCACGAGAATCCCAAGCTTATCCGCCCAATAAAGCTTGCGTGGTTCTTCAGGCTTGATATGAATCCGCACAAAGTTAAGACCCAAACGCTTCATCAGATAAATTTCATCATGCATCTCTTCGTCGGAAGGATAGGTGAAGTAACCGGTTGGATGATAGGACTGATCCAGTGTGCCATTGAGATAAATAGGTTTGCCGTTTAATGTAACCCAGCGGTATTTTCTCTCGCCAACAAGAGCTGTACTGATCTCACGAATGCCAAAATAAGTCTTCACAACGTCCCCGACCTCAGCAGATTCCCAGACAAGTCTTAGCTCACCTTCATACAGATGAGGGGTTTCAGGGCTCCACAGTTTAGGATCAGCGACAATAAAGGATGTTTTAAGCTGATTCTCCCCTTCTTTGAGCGTAAGCGTCACTTCATGCTGAACTGCACCCTCAGCAAAATGAAAGCTTAGTGTCGCTTGTCCGGCTTGTTCGGCCACAACTCTTGTCGTCACTTGAATCCGTCCGTCAATGGACGTGATGAATTTAGCGTCACGGATATAGGCCTCAGGTCGTGCTTCCAACCAGACGGGCTGCCAGATGCCACGAATTTCACCATATCCCTGTTTACCACGCGCTTGAAAATTGTGATCATCATCCTCGACACGAACAACAATGACATTAGCGGATTCCGTCTGCCACAGATTAGTTACCTCGAATTCAAAGGTGCCATAGCCACCTTGATGCGATCCGACATGCTTCCCATTAATCCAAACGTCACAAGTATAGTCAACAGCTCCAAATCGGAGGAATAGTCGAGAATGGGTTGCCGAAGGTGTCCAATTCAACGCGCGACGATACCAGCCAATTCCTTGCTGATCCTGACCGATACCTGATAAAGGACTCGCCCAGGAAAAGGGTACAGTAATCTCTGATTCAAAAGTGCCTTGATCCGCATCCTGCCAAGACTGAACCAACCCTTCATTATTAGGATCAAATTTGAACGACCACATGCCATTTAAATTTAGCCAATCTGCGCGTTGCCAATCAGGTCGTGGAAATTCCGGGCGGGGAATAACGACTTGGGCTTGCTCCAATGCTTGCATATTCATAAGTAAACACTACCTCTCAATCGGTGGATTTGCTCCCAGTTTAACAGGTATATATATAATATGCAATGTATATAGTAAATTTACAATACAACTATTTCAGTGTACAATGATTGGATTAATGTCACACCGTAAAGGAATAAAACCATGAGTGAATTAAAGCAAGATATGATCCGGTTTCCGGCCTCACGCATCGTCGATGTAGCCAAAGCGCTGTCAGGTGATGTTCGCGTACGCATTCTTGAAGCCCTCGGTGATAAGTCCATGAGTATCGGGCAACTTGCCGAGGCCCTTAATGTAGCCCAGCCAACGATATCGATTAATGTGCAGATACTTGAACAGACCGACTTGGTTGTTTCTACCCAGGGAGCTAATCGCGAGAAAATCTGTTCCGTCACTTGTCGATCCATTCAACTAGAGCTGCCAAGCAAACCAGGCGATGGCCTCCATCAGACGGAGAATATCCATATGCCCATCGGCATGTACTCCCATTTCTCGGTTCAACCTCCCTGTGGGATGGTCGGACGAGATGGCCAAATTATGGGCTCCGCTGATGATCCACGTACGTTCTATATGCCCGAACGCACAGAGGCCGCCCTTTTGTGGTTCTCCGGGGCTGGGTATGTAGAGTATTATTTTGCCAATCTGCTGCCACCGGGAGTATCCCTAGATGAGCTACGCGTACGAGCCGAGATATGCTCAGAGGCCTCAGGCTTCCGTGAGGATTGGCCGTCCGACATCTCACTCCTCATCAACGATTTACCCGTTGGCACTTGGACGAGTCCCTCTGACTTCGGTGATCGCAAAGGTAAGCTAACCCCAGAGAGATGGAAGGTTGGCTCCGAATACGGCAAGCTAACCGAATGGCGAGTAACTAAGGATGGAAGTCAGGTCAACGGACTTATGTCCGCACCCACTACCATCGAATCGCTCCAGCTGGCGTATAATCTGCCGATCCGGGTTCGTTTTGAGGTACGCGAGGATAGCGAGAACGTCCGCGGACTCAATCTCTTCGGAGCCAGTTTTGGTGATCATCCGCAGGATATTTTCCTATCGTTTGTTCGTTATTCGGAGCGAGAGGGATAATTGGGTAACCTAGCGAGGCTTGTGGGTTAGCAAAACTTCAACATAAAACATGATGTTATCCATTGGGGATTTACATAGTTGCGACTTGAAAAATCCACATGAAAACGAAAACAACAAAAACAGGTTGATTATGGTGGTATCTGACCATAATCAACCTGTTTCGTATAACGGGATACGTTATTTTAAATGTGTTATGGAC
>JAIMBU010000432.1 GCA_023511325.1 Gorillibacterium sp. | reverse complement strand
AGCATGGGGTACCCGTTATTTTTGATCCGGTTGGTGCAGGCGCCACAGCCTATCGGACGAATACAGCCCGAGCTATTCTAAACGAGGTAAAGGTTGCGGCGATCCGGGGTAATGCCGCGGAAATCGCCAACGTGATCGGTCGTGTTGCTGCGATCAAGGGTGTTGATGGGATGGATGGCGGCGGTGATATTGTCGAACTCGCCAATACTG
Organism: Gorillibacterium sp.; assembly: GCA_023511325.1. Lineage (GTDB taxonomy): Bacteria > Bacillota > Bacilli > Paenibacillales > NBRC-103111 > Gorillibacterium. The sequence goes on along the minus strand of JAIMBU010000432.1, from coordinate 3,795 downwards.
CTGCCCGGGTATTGAATACGGTTGTCGTCATCACAGGTAAAGATGACGTTGTCTCCGATGGAGCAACAACCTATGTTGTGCATAATGGGACGGCCGCACTAACTCTGGTGACAGGCACGGGCTGCTTATTGTCTGCTGTAATTGGAGCCTTCGCTGCAGTTGAACATGACATTGTAAAGGCCTCCGTTGCCGCTTTAGTTACCTATGGAGTTGCCGCAGAGCGAGCAGAGCACAAAGTGGGCGATCAAGGTCCTGGAAGCTTCCAGATTGAGTTCCTCAATCAGCTTTATCATGTGAGTGCAGCCGCTATAGAGCGATATGGTAGCTTCGAGCAGGTGTTGGCATAAGTATCACATATAGACATATAGAGGATTCAGATGTAGATGGCAACAAGAGAGTGAAGGAGAAGAAAGAAGGGATTCAGATGCAGACGTTAACACAGGTAGCAAAGGCTCTGACTATTGCTGGCTCGGATAGTGGTGGTGGCGCGGGGATCCAAGCCGATCTAAAAACCTTCCAAGAACTGCGAGTCTATGGTATGTCGGCGATAACGGCTGTAACCGCACAAAATACGCTCGGTGTGCAGCATATCTACCCGATGTCGGTGGAGGCCGTTAAGCAGCAGATTGATTCGATCTGTGAGGATCTGGGTGCCGATGCTGTGAAGACAGGTATGTTGTTCAGTGGGGAAATTATTCACGCTGTAGCTGTGAAGCTGCGCTTTTACCGCTTCGACAAGATTGTTGTCGATCCGGTCATGGTCGCCAAGGGTGGTGCCTCTCTGCTTCGGGAAGAAGCGGTAAAGGCGATGAAGGATATACTGCTGCCGCTAGCGATGGTCGTTACCCCCAATATCCCGGAGGCTGAAGCCTTGACCGGGCTGACCATCACAGGGATGGAGCAACGTAAGGAAGCGGCCAGAATGCTGATCGCCCTTGGAGCCCGCCATGTGGTGATCAAAGGGGGTCATGCTGACGAGAGTGAAGAGATTGTGGATTTGCTATACGATGGTCGTGATTTCTCCGAGTTTAAAAGCCTTCGTACCTTTACGGCACATACGCATGGAACGGGTTGTACATTCGCCGCAGCGTTGACCGCGGGACTTGCCAAGGGGCAATCGGTAATTGAAGCCGTAGCTGAAGCGAAAGCCTTCATTGAGGCTGCTATTGAGGACGGCTTGGGAATTGGTCATGGGCATGGACCAACTAATCATTGGGCCTATCAGGATCGCAAGAGCACAATGAAGAATTGAAGATCATGGAAGCTTTTTTCAGCCAAGTGGGATTTGGAGAACTATAGATAAGAAGGATGAGGAATGGACAATGAAGGGTGATTATAATGGGCGGCTACGCGCTCACCTGCAAGTTTATTTTATTATGGGAAGCAATAATTGCCTAAGCGCCGATCCTGTTCAGATGCTGGCAGATGCGATTGCAGGTGGAGTTACGCTTTTTCAATATCGGGAAAAGGGTACGGGTGCTCTGACCGGCTCACTTCGGCTTGAGCTAGCGTCTGAACTGCGGAAGTTATGCCTTAAGCATGCCATACCGTTTATCATCAACGATGATCTAGAGCTGGCTCTTGAGCTGAATGCGGATGGGATTCATCTTGGACAGGATGATCTGGCAGTGGCTATCGTACGCCAAAGGATGGGTCCAGATCGAATACTTGGAGTGTCGGTACATAACAGTGAAGAGGCTAGGCAAGCGATGGAGCAGGGAGCCGATTACCTGGGGGTGGGCCCGATTTTCCCTACTCTGACCAAAGAAGATGCCAAAGAGGCCACGGGGCTATTGGCTATCCAAGACATTCGCCGCTGCGGAATTAAGCTTCCCATTGTAGGCATTGGCGGGATTACCACGGACAATGCGGCAGCAGTCATTCGCGCGGGAGCAGATGGGGTTTCCATCATCACGGCGATCAGCCATGCGAACGATCCTTATCGCGCTGCGGCGGAGTTAGGTCGGATAGTGCTAAGTGCAAAGATCGGCTAAATAGAGCAGTTAAATAGAGCAGCCTAAGGCTCCATTAAAGTGGAGTTTTAGGCTGCTTTTACGTATCTGTAAGGATAAGGGGGTTGTTTCCCATTTTTAATAGAGGCATTCAAGATTAATAAAAAACTAGGTGTATCAAAAACAACTTGCGCAATGAAATAACGCTGTGGCACAGTGCTAATTACTCTGCAACCCACCAAACGAACAATTTAGCACTGTGCCACAGCACTAAATTCATCTATTTACCTCAAAAAACAACCTGCGCAGTGAAATAGCACTATGGCACAGTGCTAATTACTCTGCAACCCACCATACGAGCAATTTAGCACTGTGCCACAGCACTAAATTCATCCCAATAAGATAAGGTTGAAGATAAGAGCGAACAAGTTGCAAGAGTGTTGTCAGTTAATGCGTCAGCTTACGATAAGCCTGTGGAGAAAGTCCGGTCCAGCGCTTGAACTGTTTGCTGAAATAAGAGACGTCGCCATAGCCTAGCAGATGAGCCACTTCGTCAACAGAGCGGAGGTTCTCCATCAGGAGAAGCTTGGCTTTACGGATAATCAGACCGGACAGATACTGCCGTGGCGACATGCCATATACTTGATGGAACACACGATTGCAGTAAACAGGGCTGTATCCAAGCTGAGCGGCCATCTCCTCAATCCCTGCCCGTACAGTTGCTTGATCTCCTTGCATCATCTCTTGCAGCTGCCGTTCAAGCTCGCTTGCCAACAGCATGGCACTTTCAGGAATTTGCTGCTTGGTCCCCCATAGCTTGTGTACATCCGTTAGCAGCCAATCGCATAATGCAGCGAGAATACGGAAGGAAGCCTTTAACGAAACCAGCTTTTCGGTTAAAGGATCAAGTGCTGTCGTATCGGTAGGACGAGCGAATTCGTCCAAGGCTTGACGTAGTCCTGCCCCTGCAGGATCATTGGCAGCCAGAAACACATGGTCCGAGGTCAGCAGGCTTCGCCGCAGAAGTGGATCATCGATATTGAAATGCATGCAAAAGTACACCATATCTTCATCACTCACAGACCCACCGCTGCTATGGATAACACCGGGTCGAATCAGTGCAATATCGGATTCAACCTGTAACGTGGTTCGCTCGCCGACTTTGAATTGCTGCGTTCCTTTAAGCGCCATATTCAGTTCAAACAGATCATGCGTATGCTCAGGATAGCTCCATAAATGGTTAACCTCACGCCAGTGTGCAGAAAAGATGTGGAAGGCGATCTGTACATCCGGCAGCATATGATCTTGAATGCTATTCTCCAGACCGCTTGGTTGAGTTTGTCTCATTGCTCTTCTCCCCATAATAAGGTTGAAAAATTCCTAATATGTATCATAAAAAGATATAAATGGTTTGACGGCTATTAGTATCTGAACGTGTTAAGTAGGCTATTATCTGAGTAAGGAGATTATATAATACATAACTAGTTGAAAATGTATTTCTCATTCTTTTTATTATAATGACATTACTTTACTTTGTTAATTCTAAGCTTGCCTTTCGTCTCAGACCTAAAAAAACTATATCCAGAAGGAGCTTAAAATAGCAAGCTCTATATGCTATTATTCGTCCTTTCTTTTGCAATTATTTACTGATGCGTTCGTTTCCCATGTTGGTTAAAAAGTTCCTTCGTATCCACCTCACTTGAAAATAACAGCGATCCGTTCACTTTAAACTCACAAATAGAAAAAATCAGTTTTCTTTTGCCCAAATACAGGCAAGCTTTGAACCTTCAAATTAATCGGAGAAATGCCTAAGATGGAGGGAAGAACGAAAACTGTTAGCATG
>JAIMBU010000043.1 GCA_023511325.1 Gorillibacterium sp. | reverse complement strand
GACCCAAGCGGTGCATTCACACCTTATTTTCAACAAAGTGGGTATGACGGAAATGTCTCCTCCCTCCTCTATGCATCGCTAGTGAATGTGGACGATAAGGGGGTTCCCGTTCCTGAGCTTGCCGAAAAATGGGATGTATCTACTGATGCACTCACTTACACCTACCATCTTAGAAGTGACTTAAAGTTTTCCGATGGATCCCCATTAACAGCAGATGATGTAGCTTTCACTTGGACAATTCTCCATGATAAAGCGTATGACGGAGATTCTCAAGTGCCAACATTACTTATTGTCGGCGGAAAAGACTATAAAGCGGGTACAGCAACAACAATTGAAGGCATCAAAGTCATTGATCCGCTGACGATTTCCGTAACATTAGAGAAACCAAATGCAACGGCCTTAGTAACTCTAGGTTCGAATGTATTGTCTAAAGCCTACTATGGTAAAGATTATAAGTTTGGTCAGTTGGATTACATCAAGAAGCTTCATGAGAAGCCTGTAGGTAACGGTCCTTACAAGCTAGAGAAATTTATCCCAGGTCAAGAAGTTCGGTTTGTAGCCAATGAATTTTATTACAAAGGAAAACCCGCAACGGAGCACTTCATCTATAAAACTACCGAAGGTGACGTTTGGCAGTTCATTGAAACAGGAGAGGTCGATTATGCTTCTTTCAGTGCAACCCAAGAAAATATCGACAAACTAAAAACGCTAGGCTTCGTAAACATTATTCCCTACACACCAAGCTCATACGGATATATCCAAGTCAACCTAGAGCATGAGCAGCTCAAGGATAAAACGGTTAGACAGGCGATCACATTTGGCCTAGATCGCCAAAGTATTTATGTTGATGCGAGCCAAGGCGCAAACTCCCTTGCCAATATCCCTGCTTCACCGATATCCTGGTCCTATACGGAGGAAGGAATTAATCCCTACGGCTATGATCCTGAGAAAGCGAAGGAATTGCTCGACACCGCAGGCTGGACTGTTGGAGCAGGCGGTATTCGTGAGAAGGATGGTAAACCTCTAACCATTCACTACTTAGGTTCAAAGAGCAAAAACACCGATATCTTCATCGCTGTAGCGAAAGAAAATTTCGAAGCATTGGGCATTAAGTTTGAGCCTGAAGTGTTCGCAGACTTTAACTCACTGGTATCCAAGGTTGAAGGTGGCGACTACGACCTCGTGTCTTTCTCGACGCCGATGCTCACTGATCCATCTGATGGTCTGCTCCAATTCATGGATGGAGAAATTAAAGGCTATGACAACCCTAAATTCAAGGAGTTGTACGCTAAAGGGCTGGCGACGACAGATATTGAGGAACGCAAAAAAGTCTATGCCGAAATATACCAGTTGCTCAATGACGAACTCCCCGTCATTTTTACAAATTATAAGAAAACTGTATATGCCTACAATGGCCGGATTGACAATGTCACCGTGAGTCCCTTCATTGGGCTTGCAGGTAGCCTGCCCCAATGGTCTCTTAAGTAAGAATAAACGCTTTCGGTGCCATGTATTTACCGATGAAATATCAGAAAGGACAAGCGTCGTCCAAACCTATCCCTTCTGATACTTTTAAAAAAATAGTCATCCCCTGTCTTTATGGCAGGGGATCTTATCATAAGGAGTCGATCATGAGTACTTATCTATCGAAAAGACTGATTTATATGATCGCTATATTATTTGCCGCCTCTCTCCTTATCTTTTGCCTATACGCCTTAACGCCAGGGGATTTCATTAGTGGAAACATTAAATTAACACCTGAACGCAAGGCCGAACTTCGCGAAATCTTTGGGTTAAATAAGCCTTTGCTTGAGCGATATGGATTATGGATGTCGAACGCCTTTCATGGTGATTTCGGCTTTTCGCTTGCTCAACAGAAACCGGTTCTTCAACTATTTAACGAATACATTTGGAACTCTTTTTTACTAGCTGTGGTATCGACCTATCTGACTTGGGTCATCGCTGTGATTATCGGGGTTATCTCTGCCTATAAGCAATACTCTTGGTTCGATACCCTAGCGATGATCGGCATCTTCGCTGCGATGTCTATTCCCTCTTTCTTTATTGGCTTATTCCTTATTAAAGTATTAGCTGTTGATTTAAAGTGGCTACCTCCAGGTGGCATGCTTACTACCGGCAGTAACGCCACAGGTATGGCCTACCTGAAGGAAGTCATCCACCATATGACACTTCCTGTTGTTGTCATGACGCTGCTTGGTCTAGGTTCCTTAACCCGTTATTTCCGCAGTAACATGATTGATGTCATTAAACAAGATTATATCCGTACCGCTCGGGCGAAAGGGCTTAAGGAGAGCAAGGTATTATTCACCCATGCGCTACGCAATGCGCTGCTTCCAGCGATTACACTTATTGGCTTCGAGCTTCCTGCGTTATTTGGCGGCTCGCTTATTATTGAGAAAATATTTAACTGGCCGGGAATTGGGCAGCTCTATATGCAATCTTTTTCATTAAGGGATTATCCTTTGCTGATGGGATTCACGATGTTTATTGCTATTCTGACCGTCCTCGGAACGCTATTATCGGACATTCTGTACCATGTTGCCGATCCGCGTATCCGATTACAGTGAGGAGGAGCTAAGATATGACTACCCCTAATCAAACCATAAACGCCCTGAAGACAAAGGCGGCACCTGTGAAATCTTCATTATTCAGACAATCGATCCGTAAGCTATTCAAGAACAAGCTAGCGGTTTCTGGCTTTTTCGTCGTGATTATCATGTTTGTGGCCTGCTTCATTGGCCCGTTTTTCTCTCCTTACACAGATAACAAGATAAATATGGCGATGATGAATAAAGCTCCTCATCTAAAGCATTGGCTGGGTACGGATGCATTAGGTCGAGATGTGCTGACTCGCGTGTTACTCGCTGGGCGGATATCACTGACTGTAGGTCTAGCCTCGATGATGCTCTCGGTATTTATCGGTTCTGTGCTGGGCGCCATTGCTGGCTATTATCGCGGGATTGTCGATCAGATTATTATGCGTATTGCCGATTTACTGCTGACGATTCCGAGCCTGCCTTTACTGTTTATCTTTGGCGCCATGTTATCCGAGTGGAAGGTCCCCACGGATTATCGCATGTATATCGTCATGCTGATGCTAAGCTTCGTGGGTTGGCCTGGTTTAGCTCGCATGGTGCGCGGACAGATGCTTAGTCTTCGTGAACGTGAATTTATGCAGGCTACCGTTGTTCTTGGTTTACGTGATCGCCGTAAGCTCTTCAACCATTTGCTCCCGAATATCGTGCCCTTATTAATCGTTATCGCGACGCTAAGTATCGGGGGAGCGATTCTTAGCGAATCTGTCCTTAGCTTTTTCGGTCTTGGCGTTATGCCGCCTACACCAACATGGGGAAATATGATTGATGCTGCGAATAACATGATCGATTTCCAGGAGCGTCCATGGCTGTGGATTCCACCCGGTTTCTCGATATTTGCTACGGTTATTGCCATCAACATATTTGGGGACGGACTTAGAGACGTACTCGATCCTAAACAGAAGAGGTAGGTGATACAGCTCATGGACAATTCAATTCAGATCGATCACCTCAGCACGTATTTCTATACTGAAGAAGGCGCTGTTAAAGCGGTTGACGATGTTAGCTTTCGTGTGCGTAGTGGTGAGATTGTATGTATAGTAGGTGAATCCGGCTGTGGCAAAAGTGTTACCGCTATGTCGATTATGGGACTGGTAGAGGAGCCTGCAGGAAAGGTTGTGGCGGGAACGATCAACTTTGGCGGAGAGGATCTGCTTAAGCTGGATAAGCATAGCTTGCGAAGTATTCGCGGCAACGAGATTGCGATGATTTTTCAAGAACCGATGTCCTCGCTAAATCCGGTGATGAAGATTGGTGAGCAGATTATGGAGCCCTTGATGATCCATCTGAAGCTGAAGAAAAAGCAGGCGCGGGCACGGGCCATCGAATTAATCGAGCAGGTGGGAATCTCCCGTCCAGAACAGATTGTGGATGCTTATCCGCATGAACTCAGCGGAGGTATGCTCCAGCGAATCATGATTGCCATCGCGATTTCCTGTAATCCTCAGCTATTGATCGCAGATGAACCGACCACAGCACTAGATGTAACCATTCAAGCTCAGATTCTGGATATGCTCCGTGAAATCCAAACAAATTCTAATATGTCGATTCTGCTCATTACCCATGATCTTGGTGTCGTCGCTGAAATGGCTGACTACGTGATCGTGATGTATTCGGGCAAAATCGTTGAAGAGGGTGAGGTTGTGGCGTTATTCGAACAACCCAAACATCCCTATACGAAGGGACTTCTGAAATCGAAGCCGATCATTAATCAACGCTTAGAGGAGTTATATTCGATTCCTGGTCAGGTACCAAACCCACTAGATTTACAGGAATCCTGTTATTTCCATGACCGATGCCCGCATTGTATGGCGATTTGCCAAACAAAGCAACCGCAATTACAAGAAGTCGCTAAGCAGCAAAAAGTCGCTTGCTGGCTCTATGAGGAGGCGATCGTTCATGTCTGATGCCTTGCTTGAAGTCAACCATTTAAAGAAATACTTTCCGATCAACAAAGGCTTGCTTAACCGTACCGTAGGTCATGTTAAAGCCGTGGACGATATCAGCATCACACTACAGCCCGGTGAAACCTTCGGTTTGGTTGGTGAATCTGGAAGCGGCAAAAGCACGGTCGGACGGACCATTCTCCGCCTTACCGACAAAACCGCTGGTGAAGTTAAGTTTAAGGGAATTGATATTCACAAGCTAAATCCATCTGAGATGCGTGCGATCCGACCCAAAATGCAATTGATCTTCCAGGACCCTTACAGCTCACTTAACCCGCGAGTCCGTGTCGGCAATGCTATTGGCGAAGCCTTATTGGACCATGGACTCACGTCCAAAGGAGAGGTGCGTGATCAGGTATTAGAGGTGCTTGCCTCCTGTGGATTATCCTCTTATCATATTGATCGCTTCCCCCACGAATTCTCGGGGGGACAGCGTCAACGGATTGGCATCGCTCGTGCGCTCGTGCTTAATCCCGAGCTAATTATCGCTGATGAGCCTGTCTCTTCACTGGATGTATCGATTCAAGCACAGATCATCAATTTATTTAGTAAGCTACAGGAGACACGCGGATTAGCCTATTTATTCATATCCCATGATTTAAGTGTTGTCGAGCACTTGTGCTCGAGAATTGGTGTGATGTATTTAGGTTCAATGATGGAGACCGCATCCAGAGATGAGCTGTTTCGCAACCCGCTTCATCCTTATACCAAGGCACTTCTTTCGGCGATACCTATTCCCATTCCGAAGTTGAAGCGAGAGCGAATTGTCCTGAAGGGCGATATTCCTAGTCCAGCTAATCCACCATCCGGTTGTAAATTTCATACTCGGTGTCCCTATGCAGTAGACATTTGCCAGCAGCAGATCCCAGCGCTCCGTGAAGTAGGTAGTCAACACCATGTTGCTTGTCATTTAGTCTAAGCTTAGGCTGCCTAAGAAACCTAAGCTGTTCCAAATTCGCCTGTTGGTTTCGAGTACTCTTGAAAGGGCATCCTCTGATTAGAGGATGCCCTTTCAAAGGTGTCACATAAACTCTACACTCAACAGGCAAATTCTCCACTTCAGGTTTCTTAGAATAGTCGCTAATTAATTTTAATCCCGATCTTGTTCCTGATCAACGGTTAGTTCCTCGGACATTTCGCCCTGGGCAAAGCCCGATGCGGCGGCTGGACCAGAAGGTCGTTGACGGAGCGGCTTCGGAGAAGTCTTCCTCGACTTACGTACACGATAACTCACTGCGTACGAGCCTGCAAACAACACAACAAGCATGATCCCCGCGGCCAAACCAGTACCTTGACCCCGAATAAGCGGCATGCTCGCCAGGATCACAGTAAGCCCGCCCATGGCGATCCAAGACGTGTAGGGAAATCCGCGCAATCCGTGTTGCCCCGCGAGCGGACCTCCCTTGCGCTTACGTAGCCGATAATGACTGGCCATGATGATGATGTAAGCGAACAATAATGAGAAGCCTCCCGAGCTAATCAAGAACAAATATACACTATGTGGCAGCAGTAAACCGAGCCCTAGTCCCGTCAGCATGGCTACTCCTGATACAGCAATGCCGCGATAAGGGATGTTCGTCCGGTCCCGCATCCACACGGGTGTGTGTCCTTCCTCTGCGAGAGAACGCAGCATCCGTCCAAGACCAAATACGGATGCCAGCATCGTGGATAGAATCGCTGATACCAATACGATGTTCATCACAGTACCCGCCCAACCCAAACCATGTTGGCTCAGCGCTGAGACAAATGGGCTGACCTCTTCAGACACGAGAGTAGGAGGAAGGAGTGGCAGCAGTACTGCTATGGCTGCTATATATAGGCTGACTAATGCGATAATTGTCAAAGTGATCGCCTTTGGTATGGTTTTCTCTGGATGCCTTGTTTCCGATGCGGCAAGTCCGAGCACTTCGAATCCGGCATAGGTAAACATCACGATCAGCATACTACCCGCGATTCCGCGAATACCTCCCGGCAGCCAAGACGCTCCGCGCAAAGCTCCGAGACCAACCGCTCCACGGCTACCCGAACCGCTTGCTGCACCACCACCAAGAAGGCCTGCCCCAATTCCAACGATTAGACCTATGGCGATTAGCACGAAAATAACAATAGCGAGCAGTTTCACCGCTGCTAGTCCACCCTCCAGCTTGCTTAGACGATCTGCGCCTAGTAGGTTCAGCAAAGTCACGCTGACAATAATTACTGCTCCGAGAAGCGGCAGCGGCAATCGTGGGAACCAGCCGCGCAGCAGAATGGAAGCTGCTGTCGCTTCACTGGACATGGCCAACACCAGCCCCGTCCAATACACCCATCCTACAGTGAAGCCAGCTCCTCTACCGAATGCTTGCTCCGTGTAAGTACGGAATGACCCTGCTGCCGGATTCGCTACCGTCATTTCTGACAACGCTGACAATATGAAATAAACCAGGACACCACCGATTACATAAGCCAGTAGAACAGATGGCCCCGCAGCTCGAATAGCTACTGCGGAACCGAGGAAAAACGAACCGCCTACCACAGTCCCCAGTGCTAGCATGGTCAGTTGCCAAACCGATAACCCCTTTCCTTCCTGCTTCACAAAGTAGCCTCCCCGGTCTGTTTTATCTCAGTATCTGCAAGTCACGGGGAAACTACCCTAACCACCTTACCCTTTATTTCTAGCTAGATATGCCAAATGCATCCCGGCTGTAAACCAGCCTGCAGCTACTTAATGAAACATACTATTTAACCAGCAGCATAAACCAAAATAACGACAAAAAAACCGCCTAATGGCGGCAGTTAAGCTATAGCTTTATGTTTCTCTCGCTGTTTCCACTTACGCAAAAGATCGCTTAAGGTGCATGGTGATGGAACATCGCGCTCGGCTCAGCGACATTTTCTTTAGCCGTAAGATGCTTTGGTGTAAGTCGGAAAACCGCCACTGCATTACCATCCATGGCTGAACGGTATCTTTCGACCATCTTAGGAGACATCGTTTGCTGATAAAAACCAGGTGTGTACTTATTCATCACCATTTGGAGTGCCTCGGCGGCTTCCACGTAGTCGGTTACCCGTTCTGCTTCGCCATATGCCATAACACTGCGATAAGATGTATCGGCATGACAGGGCACAGGATCAGTCACGGTGCCAAACTCCCAATAGGAGGTAAAGCAGACAGCCGCCTTCTCCTCAAGCAGCCGTACCTTTTTCCCGGACCCCATACCGTGAAAATAAATGCTGCCATTAAGCCAGACAAAATTAACGGGAACTGCATAAGGATACTCGTCCCCCACCATGCCGATCACGCCGATCCGGTTTGCCGTCAAAAACTCGTCTATTTTATCCTGATCGCGTAGGTCTCGCTGTTTATAGCTAACATGCTCCATTGCTGATCACTCCCTTTTGCTTGGAATCTTCTGTTTGGGCTTCAAGCTGGCTTAAAAATGTACTCATCCACTCGTTGCTTTGCTTGATATATTCTGGATGGGTCATTACCTCTGCAGGTGACTGCACATAGGCTGCCGGTTTCATTTCATTCGCACATTCGCTAAGTAGCCCTTCAAGAAGCTCCGGCGTGTTCTCAAGATGGAACTGAAAACCAAAGACACGATCCCGATACACATAGGCCTGATATCTGCAAGCATCGCTTTCCGCGATAACCTTTGCCTCTGGCGGTAGGCTACTGAAGGTATCATAGTGCCATTGAAAGACCATCGTTTCTTTAGGAAAAAAAGAAAAAAGCGAGCTTTGCTGAGCCTCGTCAGTCCAACGGATGGGGAACCAGCCAATCTCCGGAAGAGGGTTGGTTGTGACTTTACCTCCAATCACATCCGCAATCAGTTGGCTACCCAGACAGATGCCGAGAACCACCTTGCCCGCATCAATGGCTTGCCGGATAAAAGCTTTCTCCTCTGTCAGCCAAGGATGCAAATACTCCTCGTAGATATTCATTGGCCCGCCCATGATTACCAGCCAGTCAAAATCCTGCTGTGCGGGCAATGGCTCATGATTGAAAAACTGAGTATGAGTAAGTGAATACCCTTTGTCCTTGGCCCAGGCCAAAATACTTCCTGGGTTCTCCAGTGGAATATGCTGCAAATAATGAAGTTTCACCTTCATCTCCCTTTCATTGCAGATTTAGTTTAATGCGGTAAGCACTGATCGGTAGGGCTTAATAGGTCTACCACTAGCCGCGGAAACCATTTGGGCCAGCTTGGGCAAGGCTTGAAGCTGAATGCCTCCAGAAAACTTGTACAGATGCGCCATAGATGCGGCCACCTCCTCCAATGAGGCGTTACCTGCACGCTCACCAATACCGGAGATAGTTACACTAGCAAGAGCGGCTCCACCATGAAAGGCCGCTAGCGTGTTAGCTGTAGCCAATCCAAAATCATTATGACCGTGAAATTCAATCGGTAGGGAACAACGCTCTACCAGATATTTCACCCTATTAAATGTTTCAAATGGGTCGAGGGAACCTACCGTATCTGCGTAACGGAGCCGTTCTGCACCAAAACGCGCTGCCGTATCTGCATACGTTAGCAGAAACTCCGGGTCTGCCCGCGAGGCATCCTCCGCCCCGACAAAAGCCGTACAGCCGAAGCTTTTGGTCAATTCCAGTACGCTTTGCAGCCGTTCCAGCACCCACTCTCTACTCTTTCGGAGCTTGTGCTGAATGTGCAGATCGGAAACAGGTAAGGACAGATGAATGGTAGAAAAGCCGCAGGCAACCGACGCTTTGATATCCTCCGACTCTGCACGGTTCCAAGCGATTAATGTGGCCTTCAGTGGTAGTGCCAGCATGGACCTGAGCGTCTCTTGCTCCCGCTTGCCCATAGCAGGAATACCGGCCTCGATCCATCTTATTCCAGCCTGGTCCAACGCTACTGCCATCTTGATTTTCTCCTCGGGGGAAAAAACAACGCCGGCCGTCTGTTCACCATCCCGCAGCGTGGTGTCAACAAGCTGAAAACGAGTATTAGCCTGCACCTGAACCTCGCTCCTTCCCCATCTACCTCATCCACCCTACACCTATTACTGAACAATATGCTTCTGCAAGGGGAACTCAACCGTTGTATAGCTCCTTGAGCTGGACATCACTTAACGGACTTTTTTGGCGTTCAGCCATTTCCCGCACCTGCTCCAGCATCAGAACCGCTGCTCCCTGCTCCAGCTCCACATTCCATTCCTTGAATTTATATTTCAAAGAGGCGGTGCCCGAATGCTTGCCAATAACAATTTGTCTCGTCAAGCCCACTTCCTCCGGTCGAATCATTTCATATAATTCAGAATTCTTCGAAACGCCATCTACATGAATACCAGACTCATGGGCAAATACGTTCCGCCCAATCACGGCTTTGTCCCCATCCACCTGAATCTTCAGTGGAATGAGGATTGCCGCACAATCATCAGCGAGCGTCTGGCCGGATGGACCAAGACTTTCTTTCCAAAGATGTCTGACAGCCATCAGCACCTCTTCCATCGCAGCCCGCCCTTTAAATC
>JAIMBU010000431.1 GCA_023511325.1 Gorillibacterium sp. | reverse complement strand
CTCAGTAAGTATTGTGTCATTTCCACAAGCCGTTCACTGCGTTTAAGCTTTTTCATCCTGTACCCCCTTGCTAAACCCGAATATTTTATCTCAATATACCATTTTTATACGCTTTTTATCAAGAACAATGCATGACAATTTATGGTAAGGATGTTTTTACATGAGCAGCCTTACTGCATACACATCCTTGCAGAAACCACGGAGCCCATTATAAATACGCTCCGCCTTGATCTCCTTGGTTACTAGACCGAATACGGTCGGCCCGCTGCCAGACATCAAAACGCCCTCGGCACCAAGCTTCCGCATACAATCTTTCAATTGTCCAACTTCTGGATAGAGCTCAAGTGTCACTTCCTCCAGCACATTGCCTAAGGAGCCACAGAGAGCTTCAAAATCCTTATTGCGGATTGCTGCAAGAACGGCCTGCGTATTGGGATGATGACGTATTTCCGCTGCCCTCAGCTTACCGTAAACATCTGCAGTAGAGACGTTGATTGGGGGCTTAGCCAAAACAACCCAAGCCTGAGGTGGAGCATCAATCTTTGTCAGCTTCTCCCCACGACCTTGAGCCAAGGCCGTGCCGCCAGAGACACAGAAAGGCACATCTGAGCCCAACTCTTCTCCCAGCTTCATCATCTCTGCCTCCGAAATACCAAGGCGCCATAGCTTGTTTAGCCCCTTCAGAGTAGCTGCTGCATCACTGCTCCCACCAGCTAATCCTGCCGCAACTGGAATCTTCTTATCGAGGTGGAGGTAAACACCCTTCCTCACCTCATAGCGATCTTTTATTAATTTGGCAGCCTGAAAAGCCAGATTCTTCTCATCAAGCGGAATGTATCCCGCTTGGCTAGAAATGATGATGGTATCACGATCAAGCTCCTGCATTTCCAGTCGGTCCGCAAGATCTACCATTGTCATCACCATCTCCACTTCGTGGAAGCCATCTGGACGCTTATGCAACACATCCAACGATAGGTTGATTTTGGCCGGGGCCTTTTCCAACACCCTCACGAAATGCACCCACTTCCCTCGCTGAAATCCTTTTATCTAAAGGCATTAACTTCATAAATGATACCACAAACACCCTGATCTTGAAATCGTTCTTCTATTCCTTGCTTATGAACATGAAAACCCTCTCTGCGCTTACTCGCAGAGAGGGTTTCGTTACAGTGGAATATCAGAAGAAACGTATGAGAAAAATCTTACACTACCTGATACTTTAGGTTGCTTATTGCCCTTTGCGGGATGCCTGCTCCGCTATCTGTATCGCCCGCTTCACCATATTACCCGCATCCTTAGTCGTTATCCCACCCCAGCCTTCCTTCTCCACGGTATCCGCGAAACCAAGGTCCTTCGCCAACTCGTACTTGAATTCTTCTGACATGGTTCCCCGTTTTCTTCTGCTCATGCTGATCGCCCCCCCTTTGGTGGATTAGGCTGTAGCAGCCATAGATAAACGTCTTTATCGTCCTTGGACGCAAGTACGTTTACCAATGCGTCATCAACCCCTTGTAGTATGTGGAGTCCGCAGCATGTCTATAAACACTTGCGCAAAAAAATAAACAGCTACCTAGTAAGGTAGCTGTCATTAACAAATGAAGTTGGTTCAGTGATTCGAGTAACTAATGCGGAATTCCTCTGCTTCGCCCTGACAAACAGTCACTTCTACAGATTCCGTCAGAATATCAGCGTAGCTGTAGGACACTCGCTTAAACGAATGCTGCTCCTCGTCCAATTTGACGATAAACACAGAAGGGTAGGTCTCTTCCAACACTCCGGAACGTTCAATGGTCTTACGACGACCACCATTTGCCCGTAACATGATTTTTTGCCCGACATGGGGCTCGAGACTGCGTTTGATTTCCAATAGCGCATTTTTTGCCATTGTATGCAACCACCTCTTTCCACTACTTCAGTATAACCGAAAAGAGGGGGTTTGTCAAACCAAATGAATTATTATATCAGCAGGACGAAGATGTTGTCAACGGTTGAAATTCGTATATTTTTGAGAAAAATGTCGTTTAAACCTATATTTTCTAAAAATGTTTTATGGGCGGACTTTTTCTACGCGATTTGCTGGCTCCTCTTGCCATTTTCCATAAGGAATGCCCATTCTATAGCAGCCCCTCGTCTCAAGCCCTCCCATCCCTTCTAAGCCGCTCAAGGTGTTGTGTAGCACGTTGTTCAGGTGTACCGTTTCTTTGATGGGTGTAAAGGCTATTTTCGAAGCGATGTATAGCGGATCCAGAGCATGGATCAGTACTCTACCTGGTGAGCTGGCGAAATTCGCCCCTGATTGAATCAATGCCTCAAAATGGGATTGGCAAGCACCCGCAATCACGATCAGACTGTCACGACTTCGGTCGAATTGGCGTACGGCTTTAACCGCATTCACGAAGTGATGTGAATTCTTATAGCTAGATAAACTGTGAATATCTGCCTCGCGCCGATCTTTAAGAATGGCATCATGACCGGTTAATACAACGATATCCGGCATTACTTGGGGTAATAGCACCTTCAGCGCTGCAGCCATCTCCTTCTCTGCCACATAATAGCCCACTGCAGGCACTCTCAGCTCCTGATACAGGTTCATACTCTTAAGCAGGTAGTTATAATCCCCGTCTAGGTGTAAGACCTTTCCAGGCAGCTCAAAATAAGCGTTATCCGCTCCGTCACCTGTTTGCATTCGCGAAGCTAAGCGAATTTTTTGTGATCGTTCAAAATGACGAAGCGTGCGCTGAACTCTGCGCTGATCCTCATCCTTATTTTTTGTTATACATTCCTGACTTGCAGGAAGCAGGTCAGATACTGGAGCGTCCGCCAACAATCGAACCTCGACTCCCTTTAACCGAGCCACATCCCCTGCAATTTGGTAGATGGAGAACATGATATCCCCACCGTAGGAATGACGTACAACCAAATCGCCCTGCCGCATCTCTAATCGCCTCCCTCACCATCCTATGGAGAAGTTAGGCGTTTGGTGTATACCCCCAGCAGAGAAGCTCTAACGTGACTTTCGCTTGCAATGAAAATAAACGCATGCGTCAAGGGCGCCATGCGTTTATCGATAAAACATAGGAACTAGAAAACTTATAAGCTAATGTTTCAAATCTGCGTACCTGCGTAACCTTGCGCGATCAAGGCTTCTGCCAAACGAGCAAATTCAATCATACTTAATGTTTCCCCACGCCGAACTGGATCGATACCGATGCCTACAAGTAATTCGTTCATCGTTTCCCGCTGGTCCTTGGCAAAAAAACGGGCAAGCAGATTGTTACCGAGGGTTTTTCTTCTTTGCGCGAAGGAAGCTTGTACAGTAGTAAAGAAGAAGGCCTCATTCGATACCTCAACTGCTGGGTTATCCCGCAATTTAAGCCGGATGATCGCAGAATCAACTCTGGGCTGGGGAATAAACACGGTACGAGGAACAATGGTGACCAGCTCTGCTACGCAATAATATTGAACAGCAATGCTCAAGCTCCCATAATCCTTGGTTCCAGGGCGTGCTGTCATCCGATCGGCTACTTCCTTCTGGATCATAACAACAATGTTCTCCAGAGGGAGCTTCTCCTCCAACAGCTTCATAATGATTGGAGTTGTCACATAATACGGCAGGTTAGCGACAACGCTAACCCCCTCACAACCAGCGAATTGTGTTTCTATAAGGGAAGCAAGCTGTAGCTTCAGAATATCACCGTGAACAATCGTGACATTGTCATAAGCCGCAAGGGTCTCTGCAAGGACTGGAACCAGCCGTTGGTCAATTTCCACAGCCGTTACTTTGCCAGAGGCCTTAGCTAGTTGCTCTGTGAGTGCACCGATACCCGGTCCAATCTCAAGCGCTCCTTTGGCCTCACCTAATTCAGCTGCTATGACAATCTTTTGCAAAATATTAGTATCAATTAAGAAATTCTGTCCAAGGCTTTTTTTCATAACGATTCCGTGCTTCTTGACGATTGCCTTCGTTCTTCCTGGTGTAGCAATAGCAAGTTCCCGAATGTTGCTTTCGTTCATAC
>JAIMBU010000430.1 GCA_023511325.1 Gorillibacterium sp. | reverse complement strand
AACAATAACAACTCTCGACCTTAGACTCCCTTCTTAAACAAGAAGGGAGCTTTTTTGTCTGGAAAAAAATTGAAAGCCAAAATATTAAGAATGAATATGAAATAATTGGTCTTTATTCGTTATTGAGAACAGCGGTATAGTTAAATGGCAAGAGTTTATGAAAGCGTTAACATTCGAAGACTAGGAAAGGGGTTTGATGTTGTGAAGAAAAGGTTGGCTTCCCTCGCACTTTGCATTCTGCTCGTAAGCAGTTGCGTTTCTCCAGCTTTTGCAGCAGTTGAGAAAACAGATGTTCAAGGTCATTGGGCACAAAAGCAGATGCAGAAATGGGTATCCAAGGGTTTGACAGATGGATTCCCGGATGGGGAGTTCAAGCCCGACCGTGCAATTTCCCGGGCGGAATTCGTCGTGCTGATAAACAATTTATTTGGCTTTACCTCCAAAGGGCAAGGGCAATCCGTCTTTAAGGATGTTGCAGCAGATGCTTGGTATGCCGATGCCGTTGCGACTGCCCAACAGGCGGGTTACATATCGGGTTATCAGGGAGGCTTGTTCAAGCCAAATGAGGCAGTGAACAGAGAGCAAGCTGCTACCATGACAGCGGCACTTTTCCAACTTGCTCCTGCTCCAGCAACAGAAATATCCGGTTTTAAGGATCAGAAAGAAATCAGCTCGTTCGCGGTGCAAGGGGTAACCAGTCTTGTGTCAGGCCATTATCTAAAAGGTTACCCAGACAAAAGCCTTCGTCCGAGGCAGCCACTTACTCATGCAGAAGCCATTGTTTTGCTCGATGGAATGGCCCAGCAGATTGTCAGTGAGTCCGGTAAATATGACAATCTAGATAGTACTGGGAATCTGATCATTAATACAACAGGTGTCAGCCTTCAAAACACGAAAATTGATGGGAATGTATTTTTAACCCCTGGGATTGGGGAAGGGGATGTCTTTCTTAATTGTGTACAGGTAATAGGTACAGTCTTCATCAATGGTGGGGGCATCAACAGCATTCATTTTGTCGATTCAACAGTGGGCAATGTGATCGTAAATAAACCGCTTGCCCCTGTGCGCATTGTTTTTTCTGGAGCATCTAAGGCAACCGATGTAACGGTTCAAACGACTGCTGTCGTTGAAGTGGATGAATCTGCAGCCATACAGGTCCTGCATATTGAGGAAACGGCAAAGGAAACAACGATTAAAGCGCAAGGGACGATAAACGAACTGCAGAACGAATCTGATCGTGTGACCTTGAATGGTGAAAAAGTAGAAAAAGGAGCCACGGTAGCTGTTGAAGAAGGAAGCGTTGTGCTGCCTTCGCCTGCATCAACCGCAACACCAACAGCGACACCAACAGCAACACCAACAGCAACTCCAACAGCAACTCCAACAAGTACGCCACCACCAGGTACGGGCACGAATTTAGCGCTCAACAAACCAGTCAACGCTTCGTCGTCCATCTTTACCTTTGTAGCAGCGAATGCAAACGATGCTAGTGTCACCACCTATTGGGAGGGCAACACAAACACTTATCCGAATACACTCAGTGTTAATCTAGGTGTCAATGCGAATATCACATCAATCATCCTGAAGCTAAACCCCGATAGCGCTTGGGCTACACGCACACAGACTATCCAAGTGCTTGGCCACGATCAATACTCGTCAACGTTTACGAGTCTGGTTCCCGCTACGTTATATACCTTTAACCCAACATCAGGAAATACGGTGACCATTCCTTTAACTGCTACAGCCAGTGAGGTTCAGCTCAAAATAACCACAAATTCGGGATCATCCGCGGGTCAAATTGCTGATTTTCAAGTTATCGGTACATTGTCTCCAAATCCGGATCTAAGTTTGACTGGTATGTCCTGGTCGCCCACTTCACCGGTTGAGACAGATGCAATTATACTGACTGCTGCGGTGAAAAACATAGGCACAGCCGCATCCGGTGCCACTACGGTTAATTTCTATTTAGGCACGACGCTAGTAGGCTCTGCTCCAGTAGGTGCTCTAGCGGCAGGAGCTTCGGCTAATATCTCTGCCAATGTTAGCGCCAAAGATGCAGCTACCTACAGCCTAATCGCTAAGGTTGACGAAGCCAACACAGTCGTTGAACTGAATGAAGGCAATAACAGCTTTACGAATCCCACTTCGCTTGTCATTACACCTGTCCCCAGCTCGGACTTGATCGCCTCGTCCATCGGCTGGACGCCAGGCAATGCTGCAGGGGGGAATGCCGTTAGCTTCACCGTAGCAATAAAAAATCAGGGCACAGTCGCCTCCGCTAGCGGAGCGCATGCGATTACCTTGACGCTTACGGATGCCATTACCAATGCGGTTGTGAAGACCATGACTGGCTCCTATACTGGGGTGATTGCCAGCGGTGCAACAACCAACCCAATCAGTATGGGTACGTGGACAGCCGTGAACGGGAAATACAATCTCAAAAGCCAATTGGCTGTCGATGCGAATGAGCTTGCTGTGAAGCAGGCCAATAATATTTCCACACAATCGTTGTTTGTTGGTCGTGGAGCCAATATGCCGTTTGATAACTATGAGGCAGAAGAAGGGGTCATTGGCGGCGGAGCAATGGTTGTCGGTCCCAACCGGACAATCGGTGATCTGGCCGGTGAAGCCTCTGGCAGAAAAGCCGTAACACTGAACACAACCGGTAGCTATGTCCAATTCACCACCAAGGCTAACACCAATACCTTGGTTACGCGCTTCTCCATTCCCGACTCAGCTAGTGGTGGCGGAATAGACTCTACACTCAATATTTATGTCAACGGCGTCTTTACCAAAGCGATTCCGCTCACTTCGAAATATGCCTGGTTGTACGGCTCTGAAGCCTCTCCGGGCAACAGTCCGAGCGAAGGATCACCTAGGCATATCTATGATGAAGCCAACATCATGTTCGATTCTACGATACCAGCAGGTAGCGTCATTAAACTGCAGAAGGATGCCGCTAACACGACTAATTATGCCATCGACTTCATCAGTCTTGAACAAGTAACACCGATTGCCAATCCTGATCCGGCTAAGTATGTTACGCCTGTGGGCTTCACACATCAGGCTGTGCAGAATGCTTTGGATAAGGTCCGCATGGACACTACAGGCAACCTGATAGGCGTATATCTGCCAGCGGGAAGTTATGAAACAGCAAGTAAATTTCAAATCTATGGCAAGGCAGTCAAGGTAATTGGCGCCGGACCATGGTACACACGATTTATCGCTGCGGCTAGTCAGTCGAATACGGACGTAGGCTTCCGGGCTGAAGGCACAGCCAACGGATCGACATTTGCTAACTTCTCCTATTTTGGCAACTACACCTCGCGTATTGATGGGCCAGGCAAGGTATTTGACTTCGCTAATGTTGCCAACATCACGATTGATAACATATGGGCAGAGCACATGATCTGCCTGTATTGGGGAGCCAATACGGATTACATGACAATCAAGAATGCACGAATTCGCAACACGTTCGCAGATGGGATCAACATGACGAACGGAAGCACCAATAATCTGGTCAGCAATAATGAAGCTCGTGCGACCGGCGATGACAGCTTTGCGCTGTTCTCGGCGATCGATGGGGGTGGAGCAGATATGAAAGACAATGTGTATGAGAACCTCACAGCGGTTCTTACCTGGCGTGCTGCTGGTATCGCCGTCTACGGGGGTTACGCCAACACCTTCCGTAACATCTACATCGCAGATACCCTATGCTATGCAGGAATCACAATCAGTTCACTAGACTTCGGCTACCCGATGAACGGCTTTGGAGCCTCACCAACGACTAATTTTGAGAATATCTCCATTGTCCGTGCAGGTGGACACTTCTGGGGAGCGCAAACCTTCCCCGCCATCTGGGTATTCTCGGCGTCAAAGGTATTCCAAGGCATCCGTGTCAGCGATGTCGACATCATTGATCCGACCTACGCTGGAATCATGTTCCAAACGAAGTACACGGGCTCCAGTCCTGAGAATCCTGTAAAAGACACCATCTTTACCAACATCACGATAACAGG
>JAIMBU010000429.1 GCA_023511325.1 Gorillibacterium sp. | reverse complement strand
GTCCTGTTCTATGTCCCCTTCTATGCTTTCGAACTGGGTTCATTTTATGCAGTTTATATGAGTAGTCTAGGTATCGCTGATCTGTTTTTATTTTATCGTGAGCAGGACACTCCGTTTCTTCCGTTTGATACGTTTGCCATACTCATGGGTATGGTCGTTCTCATCTTCTTTATTGGCTATCGTACAGACAGCTTGAAGCAGCTTGCTTTCAATGATACTCTCACAAAACTTCCTAATCGCAGGATGTTTATTGAACGGCTTCACGATGTGTTTCTTGAAGTTCGCAACAACGAAATGCAGATTGGTCTTCTATTCCTTGATCTTGACCAGTTCAAATATGTTAACGATACAATGGGGCACAGTGTTGGCGATAGGCTGCTCTTGCTCGTATCAGAGAGAATTAAGAGTATCTTACCTAAGGACGCGTTGTTCGCTCGGATGGGTGGGGATGAATTCACGATTCTTCTGCCAAGCATTAAACATACCGATGAAGCCATGACACTGACTACAAAAATGCTATCCATCATGAAAGAGTCGTTTCCGTTAGATAGCCAGGAAATTTTCATCACCCTGAGTATAGGTATCGCGATCAGCCCAGAGGATGGGCTTGACCCCGAAACATTGATGAAGAATGCTGATACTGCTATGTATCGTGCCAAGGAACAAGGTCGTAATACGTACACGTTCTATTCACCACTTATTGATGCTAAGGGCCATCGTCGACTGAAAATGGAAACCATGATGCGACATGCGCTGGAACGTGATGAATTCATTCTGCTCTATCAGCCGCGAATGAACCCGCACACGGGAGATTTAGTCTGCGTAGAGGCGCTTGTTCGTTGGAAGCATCCTGAGCTAGGGTTAATTCCCCCCTCTGAATTTATTCCTCTTGCTGAGGATACCGGACTTATCGTCCCCTTAGGTGAGAAGGTGCTCCGAATCGCTTGCACTCAGATGTGCAAATGGATTGAACAAGGGCATTCTGACTTTCGGGTGAGCGTAAATCTATCCCCTCGCCAATTCAGACAAACCGACCTGCCTGAAATCATCTCTCAGGTACTCGAGGACACAGGGCTTGACCCCAAATGGCTAGAACTAGAGATCACCGAGAGCTCTGCAATGCAGGATGTCCACTTTGCCGTCCTTATGCTACAGGTATTGAAGGAAATGGGCCTGAAGATTTCGATTGACGATTTTGGAACTGGCTACTCTTCCCTTAGTTATTTAAAACGATTTCCCATTGATGTCATTAAGATTGATCGTTCATTTATCAACGGTATCCATAAGGGCTCAGATGATGCTGCAATCGTTCATGCGATCATCGCCATGGCTCATACCCTGAAGCTGCATGTAACGGCTGAGGGCGTCGAAACCCTAGAGCAATATGAGTATTTAAAGGAATTGAATTGCAATGAAATTCAGGGATTTTACATAGGCAGACCGATGGCGCCTGAAGATCTTGAGAATTGGCTGGTTGGCCAATTGGCTGTTTAAGCCGCTGCATACAGCCTGCCTCGGATTGGAAGCAGGACAAGAGTAGGAATAGCTGGAACATAATAAGAGAAGGCATTACCCCATGTGGGCAGTGCCTTCTCTGTTTATATTTTATAGCGAATCAATGGAATTAGAATACAACGACTTGACTGCTGCCCAGCATGGTCCTTCGTCTCAATACACTCAGCATAATTCCCATGATCAACAACTGGAAGAACAATTGAAGGGGACCATAGCTTAAAAAGGGAAGCACAACTCCCCTGATCGGCAGCAGGCCGAAGGACATTCCTAGATTCCAAATCACCTGAATAGCAAATAAGCTGAGAATTCCTGTAATCAATTGCCTGCCAAAAGAATTCGTCACCTTGCTGCTTATCCGAAAGAGGCGTACAAATAAAAATAAGAGAATACCCGCTAGTATGACTCCTACAATCCAGCCCAAACTAAAAATCAGATAGGAGAACGCCATCTCCGTATTTATCCCACCAAGATAATCAAGCTGGGCTCCATAGCCCTGCCCCCAAAATCCCGCTGATCGGATCGCCTTAATGGAGCTTAGTGTCATATAAGCCCGTTCTGAGGGATCACTCAGTTGCTGGAGGAAGGCGGTAGAATATATTCTGGATGGTAGATAACTCGGTGAATAAGAAAGAAAACCCAGGACAACCGTGCTGAATAGAAGAAATGGGACAAATATAAGTGTGAACTGCTTCCAGCTTGTTCTCACCTTAATCATCATAATTGTGCAAACGACCAAATAGATCATGCCTGATGAATAGTCAGGCGTAACCGCAAAGAAAAAGACAGGCACGAGTAAAAAGCACACAGCAACGATCATGCTGAACCATATTGCCCGCCGCTTAGATTCAGCTGCCCTCCTCCACCAAGGACTGCTTAGAATTCCCACAATGGATAGGAGAAATAAATAGGGACTGAAGCTAGTAGGCGAGATCATGGTTGTCCCAAATCTCAGTTGATGGTGAATACAGCTCAAAAAAGAAGAATAGAAATCTTTCAATAAAAAAGGAAGCGCAGAAAAGAGAATGGTTGCCCCATAAAGTGGCCAAGCAAGCTTTTGCAGCTTACGGTAATCTAGCAAACGGATAGCCGCAGCCATGCTTATTCCCAATATGCCCATCAATAGCTGTTTAGCGAGAAAAGGTACGCCGGCAAACCTCTCTGCTGCTAACGAAAGGGATGAGGATAACATTAGACCAAATCCAATCAACAAAGCTAACGGGATAAGCACTGCTAAATCGATGCGCGGTTTATGTATGCTCCACAAGCTTTTTCCCAAGGTTACGGGGTCCCCCATGCGGCGAAGAGCGCTGACAGCTGCTTCTTGTTCGCTTACTCCTGCTGCTCTTTCCTCCTCCATTGCTTCATCCAAGTGATCCTCAAGCTCAAGGGCGATCTCGTCTCGAAGCTTGCCCGGCTTCATTGCTCCACATGCCTGCTGTACAAACTGTCTAATTTTAGGGTTATCTGTAAATGGGCTCATACGTTTCCTTCACCAAGCATCAGATCCACTGTATTGTTGAACAGATGCCATTCCTTTCGTTTCTCATTTAGAAGCTGTCGCCCTCCAGAGGTACTCCGGTAATAAGTAACGTTGCTTCCCTTCATCGATTCCTTATTTAGTTTCATCAGAGTCTCCTTAGTAATTTAGGATACAGCACCTTGACCGCTACCCAGCATGGTTCTTCGTCTCGACACGCTCAGCATAATTCCCATCATCAAGAGCTGAAAGAATAGCTGGACCGGTCCATAGCTCAAAAAGGGAAGCGAAACTCCCATTATGGGCAGCAGGCCGAAGGACATGCCCAGGTTCCAAATGACCTGGACGGCAAATAAGCTGGCAAGCCCGATCATCAGAACCATCGGCCAAAGAAGCGTCAGGTCCAACCGTGGCTTATGTATACTCCACAAGCTTTTTCCCAAGGTTACAGGGTCCCCCATACGACGAACAGCACTTACAGCCGCTTCTTGTTCGCTTACTCCTGCTGCTCTTTCCTCCTCCACCGCTTCTTCCAAGTGATTCTCAAGCTCAAGTCTAATCTCCTCGCGGAGCCTGCCCGTCTTCATTGCTCCGCAAGCTTGTTGTAAAAATTGTTTAATTTCCGGTAAATCGATAAGAGGATTCATATGCTATTCTCACCAAGCACCAGATCTACCGTACTTTTAAACAAGTGCCATTCCTTTCGTTTCGTCTCCAGAAGCTCGCGCCCTCCAGCTGTAATTCGGTAATATTTGCGCTTGCGGCCTTCCTGCTCCTGCCAATAGGCTTCAACTTGGTTATCCGCCTCAAGGGTATGGAGAATCGGATATAATGTCCCTTCCTTTAAGGTGAAAATACCGTTTGAATGCCGCTCCAGTTCCTTAGTCAACTCGTAGCCATACATCTCTTTTCGCTCTAAAAGCTTGAGAATCAGCGTAACCGTGCTTCCCTTCATCAATTCCTTGTTGATTTTCATCGCGCGTCCTTCACTCCTATACATCTTATTTCTATGCATCGTTAATCTATGTATTAGCA
>JAIMBU010000428.1 GCA_023511325.1 Gorillibacterium sp. | reverse complement strand
CATTTATAGGAAACTGCTACAATTTCCTGTGTACCGCGTCCTAGCAGAGGATGCGGGGCGCAGCCATACTTGGACGATTGAAAGGGGTACACGCATGCTAGGGATCGTAAAAAAGATGTTCGGAGATTCCAATGAACGTGATATTAAACGGATGATGCGGACAGTTGAGCAGATCAATGCCTTGGAGTCTGAATTTGAAGCATTTTCAGACGAGGCGCTTCGCGCAAAGACAGATGAATTCAGAGAAAGGCATGCGAAGGGGGAGTCTTTGGACGACCTGCTGCCCGAAGCTTTTGCTACCGTGCGTGAAGCATCCAAACGGACACTGGGCATGCGCCATTTTGACGTACAACTCGTTGGAGGTATCGTTCTTCACGATGGTAAGATTTCCGAGATGAAGACCGGGGAAGGTAAAACCCTGGTGGCTACGTTGCCGCTTTATTTGAACTCTCTTACGGGTAAGGGTGTACATCTGATTACGGTCAATGATTACTTGGCTACAATTGGTGCTGAGCTCATGGGCAAAATTTATACCTTTTTGGGACTCAGCGTTGGGCTGAACCTTCATAATATGGACCACTCCGAGAAGCAAGCAGCCTATGCTTGTGATATTACCTACGGAACAAACAACGAGTTTGGCTTTGACTACCTGCGTGACAACATGGTGCTGTACAGTGAACAGATGGTTCAACGCCCTCTTTACTATGCGATCGTCGATGAAGTCGACTCCATCCTAGTTGATGAGGCCCGGACACCGCTGATCATTTCTGGACAAGCTGCCAAATCAACTGAGCTTTATATTGCCGCAGATCGGTTTGTTAGCCGACTGAAGCCAGAGCAGGATTACAATGTTGATATCAAGTTAAAGTCGGTTATGCTGACAGAAGAAGGCGTGACCAAAGCGGAGAATATGTTCGGTGTAGAGAATCTATACGACCATGCCAACGTTACGCTTAATCATCATGTTACCCAAGCGCTCAAAGCCCGCGTGATCATGAAACGGGATGTTGATTATGTTGTGCAGGATGAAGAAGTCATTATCGTTGATGAATTTACCGGTCGGTTGATGACAGGTCGTCGCTATAGTGAAGGTCTCCATCAGGCGATCGAAGCCAAAGAAGAGATGAAGGTCCAGAACGAGAGCATGACCCTTGCGACCATTACCTTCCAGAATTATTTCCGGATGTATCGCAAGCTTGGAGGAATGACAGGTACAGCGAAGACAGAGGAAGAGGAATTCAAGAAGATCTACGGTCTTGATGTCCTTGTCGTGCCAACCAACCAACCGATGATTCGTAATGATTTTCCAGATGTCGTCTACAAGAACGAAAGCAGCAAGTTCCGTGCTGCCGTTGACGAAATCGTAAAACGCCATAAGAATAATCAGCCGGTACTGGTGGGGACGATCTCCATCGAGAATTCGGAGCTGCTTTCTGAAATGCTTAAGAAGAAGGGCATCAAGCATCAGGTGCTAAATGCTAAGTTCCACCGTGAGGAAGCCGAGATTGTCTCCCAGGCAGGACAACCGGGTTCTGTAACCATTGCTACGAATATGGCTGGACGGGGTACAGATATTTTGCTCGGTGAAGGTGTACCTGCTCTTGGTGGGTTGCATATTATAGGTACAGAGCGCCACGAAAGCCGACGGATCGATAACCAGCTCCGTGGTCGGGCTGGACGTCAAGGTGACCCTGGTTCCTCGCAGTTTTACATCTCGCTTGAAGATGAATTGATGCGCCGTTTCGGAGCAGAGAACATCACGACCATGATGGATCGCTTCGGGTTTGAAGAAGATCAACCGATTGAGAGTAAGCTCGTATCAAGAGCTATTGAGTCGGCCCAGAAACGGGTGGAAGGGAACAACTTTGATGTACGTAAAGTTGTCCTCCAGTATGATGACGTGATGAACCAACAGCGGAACATTATCTACAAACAGCGCCGGGAAGTACTGGAGTCAGAGAATATCCGTGGCGTTGTTGAGGGGATGATCTATCCGTTCCTGACTCGCGCGGTTAAGGCGCACTGTCCAGAAGATCAGATTCCCGAGGAATGGGACTACGAGGGACTGGCTAAAGTTATTCACGCGACCTTCTTGCCGGATGAAACCATTGGCAGAGAAGATCTTTGGGGCAAAGAGCCTGAAGAGATTGAAGAAATGCTCAAGGTGCGTATCGCTCAGCTATACAATGAGCGCGAAGAGTTAATCGGCGTTGAGAACATGCGTGAATTCGAGAAGGTTGTTGTTCTCCGTGCGGTAGATAGCAAATGGATGGATCATATCGATGCGATGGATCAACTGCGTCAAGGTATCCACCTTCGTGCATACGGCGGTACCGATCCGCTCCGTGAATATCAATTCGAGGGCTTTGAAATGTTTGGCGAGATGATCGAGAGCATTCAAGAGGAAGTCGCCCTCTACATCATGAAGGCACAGGTACAAGTGAACCTGGAGCGTCAAGCGGTAGCCGAGGGTCAGGCGGTAGAATCAAGCGGTGAGCCGGTAGAGAAACGTCCTGCCAAGCGGGACGATCATAAAGTGGGTCGTAATGATCTGTGTACATGTGGTAGCGGCAAGAAGTACAAACATTGCCACGGTCGCGCATAAGCTATTCCGTGTGATGAGAAGTCCGGTGAGAAAGTGGCTAGGTGTGTGGTTGTGATCCGCATTCTTCAGCTGTACTTTTTTGCCGGGCTTTGATCATTTGTTGGAAAAGTAATCATGCACTGGCAATATAACTTGAAGGTAAAATGTAAAATAATCCACAATTATGGAATTGGGAGCGGATTAGAATGATCGATATCGTGGAAGTGAAGCAGGACCTGCGTGAAGTAGCAGGGCGATTACGCAACATCAGGGGGTCCCTTTGACTTAGATCTGAAGACAGAGCAGATCGCAGCTTATGAGGAGAAGATGACCGTTCCTAACTTTTGGGACGACAATGAAAATGCGCAGAAGGTTATTGCCGAGCTTAACGCGATAAAATCAGTAGCAGCTGATTTTGAGGCGCTGAATCAGGAATATGATGATTTATGGACAATTGCGGAACTGATGGCGGAAGAGGAAGATGAGAGCATGCTGTCTGATCTGAGCCAAGGCACAGCCGCACTGGTCAAGAAGCTTGAGGAATACGAGCTGCAACTGATGCTCAATCAGCCTTACGATAAGCTAAATGCGATTCTTGAGCTTCATCCTGGGGCAGGTGGCACCGAGTCGCAGGATTGGGCAGAGATGCTGCTGCGTATGTACCGTCGGTGGGCAGAGAAGCGTGGCTTTAAGGTAGAGGTAATGGATTACCTAGCTGGAGACGAAGCGGGCGTCAAAAGCGTCACGCTCTTGATCAAGGGTTATAATGCATATGGTTATCTCAAGATGGAAAAGGGCGTTCATCGGCTCGTCCGGATTTCGCCGTTTGATGGCTCGGGTCGTCGCCACACTTCGTTTGCCTCTTGTGATGTGGTTCCAGAGATTGATGACACCATTGAAATTGATATCCGTTCGGAGGACTTGAAGATAGATACCTATCGGGCCACGGGTGCAGGTGGGCAACATATCAATACAACGGACTCCGCTGTACGGATTACGCATATGCCCACAGGGGTTATTGTGGGTTGCCAATCTGAGCGTTCACAGATTAAGAATCGGCAGCATGCGATGACCATGCTCCGTTCCAAGCTCTACGAACGAAAGATTGCCGAGCAGAAGAAGGAACTGGCTGAAATTCGTGGGGAACAGTCGGACATTGCCTGGGGTAGCCAAATTCGCTCCTACGTGTTTCATCCTTACAGCATGGTCAAGGACCACCGAACCAACGTGGAAACTGGTAATGTCGGTGCTGTCATGGACGGAGAAATCGACTTCCTGATTGATGCTGCCCTGCGGAAGGAAATTACCCCAGGACCGGAACGGGAGTAAGCCGTAACTTTCAAAAGATGG
Organism: Gorillibacterium sp.; assembly: GCA_023511325.1. GTDB lineage: Bacteria > Bacillota > Bacilli > Paenibacillales > NBRC-103111 > Gorillibacterium. The sequence goes on along the minus strand of JAIMBU010000428.1, from coordinate 96 downwards.
GCGTTGCGTGAGTTGGAATGAAGCGTCATAGCTCGTGCATGCGGAGTGCATGAAATGGGATGAAGAGAATAAATCATTCATGATGCGGAGTGAAGC
>JAIMBU010000427.1 GCA_023511325.1 Gorillibacterium sp. | reverse complement strand
GGGTTGCTTTCGTCAATGCCATGCCGATAGAACGAATTGATCGTCAAGGGACAGGCGACATCCACCATTTGGATGTTGCTGATCCGCACATTGCGGATATAGCCGCCGCGAGCGCGGTTCGTCTTCATCCGGATGCCCCTGTCCGTGCCGAGGAACAAGCAGCCGGTCACCACGACATTGCGGATGCCTCCGGCCATCTCGCTACCGAACACCACGCCACCATGTCCGCGTAGCATGATGCAATTGGTCACCGCGATATTCTCCGCAGGAATGCCGACCCGGCGACCGTCCTCATCGATACCGGATTTGATGCAGAGGCAATCGTCTCCCACATCGAAGGTGCAATCAGAGATCCGCACATTGTTGCAGGAGTCTAGATCCATGCCATCGCTGTTGGGAGCGTCGGGGGGATTGCGTAACGTGACGCCATGAATGTGAACGTTGCTACAGTAGACCAGATGAGTGTTCCAGAAGGGTGAGTTTTGCAGCGTCACGCCCTCAATGGAAACCTCATGGCAATCAATCAATTGCAGCAAGGGTGGTCGGAGAAATTGCGAAGCCCACTCGACAATGTTATTCTTCACCGAGTGCAGCAGCGCCTCATTTAGTTTGGCGAGTTCCTTCGTCCGGACAGAATCGACAAGGACGCCTTGATGCCGTAGCGCGCGGTAGGCATCCCACCAGATTTGCCCTTGTCCATCAAGGACACCACGCCCCCGGATGCTTACTTGCTTGAGCTTGCTACCGTATAGGAGTGGCGAGTAGCCATAACATTCATAGCCAGACCAGCGGGTGCGCACCGGAGGATAGGCATCGAAGTCGGGCGTAAAGCGCAAGGTTGCGCCTGACTCCAACTCCAGCGTCATGTGGCTTGTCAATACGATCCGTCCGGTCAGATAAGTGCCTGCGGGAACGTATACTGTCCCGCCACCTCCAGCCGCACAGGCTTGGATGGCTGCGGCAATCGCCACTCCCGAGTCCGCTTCTCCGTTACCTAAAGCTCCATAATGGGTAATATCATAAATCGCCATGCTCACTGCTCCTTTGCGCCATTCTTCTTGCTCTATTATCCGTCTATTAAATGTGGTTCTATTATTTCCGTTCTACCCATTCCGCTCTATCAATGCCTCCATCTCTACGCAAGCCATGACAAAAGCACCGATACCATGCAGATCGTTACGGCTGGTTGGTCGAGTTACGTAATTGATATAGTCGCCTGCAGAGGTGCCGATACAGATGTTTGGCAGAACAAGCCTGCCCAGAGAGTCGACCTCAAGAAGCTCAAGCAATCCTTGATAGCCCTTACGGACGGCAGTCAGACAATCGGCACCTACCAGTCCACGCTTGAACGCTTTGGCGATGGTATAGACAAACAGGCAGGAGCAGGAGGTCTCCAGCCAGTTGTCCGGCTGATCCCCCTTGTCCACAACCTGATACCACAAACCGCTGCTCTTATCCTGATAGCGGACTAAAGCCCGGGCGAAATCACCCAGCTCCTGTTCCAGTTCGCCCAGCCGTCGTGATTTGTCCTCCAGCTCTTGTCCCTGTTCTGAGCTGTAACCCCGTTCCAACTCCTGTTTTCCTTGTCGTGAACGGTTCTCCGAACTCTGTTCGGTCTCACTCCGTGACCACTCACCCGTCTGCTTCAAGCCGCCTGCTGCAAGCGGCGGCTCCGCCTGTAGCTCATCGAGAAACTGCGCCAGCGCGAGTCCATACCAACCGAGGGAGCGGCCCCAGAATTCCGGCGAGCAGCCGGTTTCCTTGTCGGCCCACGGTGCTTGTCGACTTTCGTCCCAAGCGTGGTAGAGCAGGCCCGTGCGCGAGTCCTTCATATGCTTTCGCATCAACTGCTCCTGCAATAATGCTGTCTCCCGAAGGGCGGCATCACCATAGGCATTGGCGTATTTCAGCGAGAACACTCCGCCCATGTAAAGTCCATCCAGCCACATCTGGTGCGGGTATTTATCCTTGTGCCAAAACCCGCCCTCGGTTGTTTGGTTCAGTGTGAACAGGAGACTGCGCAGCTTAGCTGCGGCCACCCGATATTTGCGTTTTCCTGTGCGCTGTTCGAGTCGGAACAGCAGAAGCCCTGCTTGCATGGCGTCGAGCTCATCGCGAGCGTAATACAGATTGCCTGTCTCATCAATCAGATCATCGGCATAGCTCTGAATATAATGATTGTACCGCTCGCTTCCGGTGGCTTGGGCCACCATCTCCATACCACATAGAAAGACGCCCTGATGATAATGCCAGCGGTGAGCAGGCGGCAGCTCTGTAGCAGGATAAGTATTCATTACTGCATCGCAGGCGGTTTGCGCCCATTCCATCGGCGTTTTTGCGTCAACGAGGTTCAATATGCTCTCCCTCTTTCTCAACCTTTAATAGAACCTAACATCGCACCTTTGGCAAAATGCTTTTGCAGAAAAGGATATACCATCAGAATCGGCAGCGTAGCCACCACGATAACGGCCATTTTGACGGCCTGATCGGGGGGCGGAACGGAGGCATCCAGATCTGAGCTGTAATCCATGCCGCTGGCCAATACAACGATTTGGCGCAACAGAATCTGAATCGGCCACTTCGTGTTGTCATCCAGATAGAGGATCGCACTCATGTAAGTGTTCCAGTAGGTGACGGCATAGAACAACGACACGGTTGCGATAGCAGGCAGGGATAGGGGCAGCACGATGCGAAACAGAATGCCGAAATCGCTGCATCCATCAATCCGTGCGGACTCCTCCAGTCCCTCGGGGATATTTTGAAAGAAGTTCTTTAGGATAATCATGTTGAACGCACTTATGGTAGCCGGCAGGATTAAGGCAGCATAGCTGTCGATCATCCCCAGTTCTTTAACCACGAGAAACGTTGGGATCAATCCACCGTTGAACAGCATGGTGAATACAACCATGAACATAATGGTCTTACGGCCGTCTAGGTCGCGGCGCGAAAGACCATACGCCATCAAAGAGGTAACCAGCATGCTGATTACCGTTCCGACTAACGTCACGCCGATGGAAACGGAAAGGGCGCGAAAAATTGTATTTGTCGAGAATATAAACTTATAAGCATCCAAGCTCCACACGGTGGGGATCAACACAAATTTCTTCATCGCCATCTCCGCACTCGTCGTGAACGAACCAGCAATCACATGGATGAACGGCAATATGGTAACCAACGCGATTAGCGCAAGAAGTGTGAAATTGATAATGGAAAAAGCCTTTCCACTGATTGATCGATCGTGTACCATCTAGATTCCCTCCTTTGGCGACTTAGTAGACACCATCTTCCCCAATTTTCTCCGCAAGCTTGTTAACGGCCATAACCAGGCCCAGACCGATAAATGACTTGAAGAAACCAATGGCCGTGCTATAGCTGAATTGTCCCTGCTGCAAGCCTGCTGTATAGACATACGTATCAATGATTTCCGCCACATCTCGGTTCATGGAGTTCAACATGAGGTAGATATGCTCGAAGCCGAGGTCAAGCACATGTCCAATTTTCAGAATGAGCAGAATGATGATGACACCACGAATCGCAGGCAGAGTAATATGCCAGATTTGCCGAAAGTGTCCAGCCCCGTCCATCCGCGCCGCTTCGTATTGCTGGGGATCGATCGAGGCGATTGCCGCTAGATAGATGATGGTTCCCCAACCGGCCTCACGCCAGATGACCTGAAGGATGTACGTCGGTCGAAACCATTCTGGACTGAGCAAGAAATTGATCTTCTCAAAGCCCAGCGTGACCAGCACTTCGTTGACAATTCCTCCGTCCATCGTCAGCATGACATAGGTGATCGAGACGATAATTACCCAGGACATGAAGTGGGGAATATAGACGAGAGTCTGAAAGAAACGTTTGAAAAAGGAATTCTGTACTTCGTTTAGCATCAAAGCGAGAATAATCGGCACCGGAAAATAAAACACCAGATTCATCGCAAACAGCATCAACGTATTAAACAGAATTTGAAAAAAATCCGGTTCCATAAACAGCCGGCGAAAATGTAGAAATCCGACCCATTCACTGCCCATAACC
>JAIMBU010000426.1 GCA_023511325.1 Gorillibacterium sp. | reverse complement strand
GCTTTTTTGGAGTCTCTTGGATACTTGAGGGCACAAGATTTAGTAGAAGTTAAAGAATCCGACCAAAGAACTTTATCTTCCTGCAGACTACGGCTCACAAATGCTGGTGTTGCCTACTCACAAGTATCCGCGGAAAGCAAATCACGGGAGAAACGCCGTGGCTTACGAGAAGCGTTATTCATCATAGGTGGAGCGGTAATAGGCTCAATCCTTACGACGGTTATAGGGAAATTTCTATCTTAGTATCGCGCGTATAGAATCTGTGTAACGATGCTTGACGCCACGAAGCTGAACCACCCGAATGCCCACGCTCGGTAACTACGGGCCTTTTCCTCGGCGGTACTGAGTCGTTGCTCATATTCCGTCATATTACGTTTCCTCCTCATTTTCTGAATGTAAAAAAGCCCCGCTCATTATGCGGAGCCCCTACGTTTTCTGTTAATTCTGCGTATGACTATGCGCAGGAACGCCCAACCACGTAACATAACCTCCGCCGAATAGCGCTAATTGCGTACCTGGCGCAATTCCACCGTTAATTGAGGTTTGCGTACTCGTCGACGCTCCCGTTGTTGCCTTACCGTTAAGCCCCGTTACGGGTACGCCCTGGAAGTCCACACTCTGCACCTCTCCGCCAATCACGACTCTCTGACCGCCTAAGACGAGCGCGTTACTCCCCTGCGCTGCTACGTTTAATTGACCGTCTGTGCCGGATATTGTACCGGTCTTTGCGCCCGACTGTCCATAGAAGCGTAGCTCCTGATACCCGTAAGCATCCGTAGTATCAATAGAAATACGCTTAACTCCGCTGTTATCGTAGGAACGGAGTCCATCTGGCTCCAATACGATACGCCTCGTAGTTCCAGCCGTTTGAACGGTGCTACCTGTTATGATACCACCGCTCATTACGCCCCCTAGCGTAAACAAGTTACCCGCGGAGTCTACCGTAAACTTACCGCTACCGACGTTAATCGATGATCCCACGATAGTACCGTTTGTAAACGTTGAATTGGCGATACTCGCGCTGTTGGCGGTCAGACTGTTCGCGGTTAAATTCCCCGCCATATCCAACCGAAACGGAGCGCTTGCAAAGTTGGCATGACCGGCGCTGATACCGTTCGTATTGATCTTGGTTACGTTGTTACCCGTCCCGATTTCCATAGTTACGAAGTTACCGAGTTGACCGATTATCGTCTCAGCAACGACTAAATGAGCGTGCTGTTCCGCGAGAATGGAGTCGCTCAGTCTCTTGATACCGGACTTCTCAGCTATTGGCGCGACCATATGTTTACGGACGCCTGCAGCGGTAACCTCATAAACGGTAAGATTTCCTCCGACTGCTTCATAAGAGATATGGTCAAACGCATACTGCAGCGCACTAACAACGTTAAAAGTTTCACGGAATCTCGTAATGGCTGCAGTAGACGCCTCATTAACGCGTATTCCACCGGCCCATATTGCAAACTGTGTGTTATCTGTTAGAACACGCTCAACTATTTCGAAGTTATCATACGGGTTGATACTGTATACGACTGTTCTGCCGTTTTCGAATTTGTTTACCATGATCCCGAGACATAGGTTTTCACCCTCAACATATTCAGCCGGGTTTAGTCGAACATATTCGCTATGCCGAGTTGAAGCAATCCTCTGCAAATTCTGTAATGAGAAATCCTTAGATTCTCGATAATCGTCCATAACTTGTTGCGCTAAATTCATGCTGCCTGAACAAAAAATCACACTCTCGTCAACGACGAATAACTTCTGTCCGTCCTCATGCCAGCGGTATGTCTTATCACCTAACCTTACAGAAACAGCGCTGTCCGCTCCTATCCACAGGCTTTCATATGTCTGAATTACAATAACACTACTCATCCGTTCATCCCCCATATTTTCAATTTGAAAAGGCGTAATCCGTTAGGACCACGCCTTCCCGTTATGTTTTTGTCTTACTCGTAGCGTTCTCCGTGAATGTCGCGTCTCTCGGCCATTGCAATAACGCGCTCTTTATGGCGTCTGTATGCGTCTCCATCTTGCGGAAGTTTGGTCGCCTGTGCCTTCCGATAGAGCTTCGATAGTTCGTCCATAGTCGGCCTAATCGCGGAAATATCTAGCTGTTCGAAATCCCCCGGTTGTACTCCGGTCAGTCTATCTAATACTTCGTTATCCTCATCAATTAACAAATTACCTGTATCAAAATTAATTGCTCTCATCTGTATTGCTCCCTTCGAGTTCTCGTTTTAGCGTTGCAAACTTAGCGATATTTTGGTTACTCGGATTTCTCTGCGCCCGTTCCTTCGCTGCTTCTACATCTTCTGCCGTTACCTTGGCGGGTGCTGCAGGCGGTTCGGTCCGTTCGCTTGGATTCTCAAATTCGCGCTTATACCGACCATAAAGAACGATGTTATCCGGAGATGGGTTCAGCTTCGCCAGCTTCCACGCTTTATCTACGTCCGACTTCGTTAATTTGTCGCCGCTTTCAAGTTTGGCGCGTAGTGCTGTTACGCTCGTCCGCAGGTCTAGGTGCGCGGTTTTATCGCCTTCGTAAGCGTCAAATCGATCACGTAGAAGTGCCGCCCGTACGATATCGTCCGCGTCGCCTGTCTCAGTCGCACGGTTTTCCGCGTCGGTTACGTAAGATTCTCCGGGACAGTCTACGAATTTAATCGGGGATTCCTTCGGAAACATCGTCTTGATTGTTTCGTCATAGTCACGCTGTGCGACCGTATAGGCGGCGATCTTGCGTGCATCGCCGCGGCATAACTTCTCCATTTCACGGAGTTTAGCGAAGTTCATACTATACGCCCCGCTTTACATTGGCGTTTAATGGCAATACGCCGGTAGAGAGCTTTTTAATATCGTCCGTTTTGATAACGTAGCTTGATTCCATACTAAGCCGGTCAGCGCCGCGCAGTTTGTATACATACCTGTTGATAAGACCACCGTTCGGATCAAGTGTATAAACAACGCTCATTCGCTCGTTCTCCAGTGCTTGAACAGCCGATTGATATGCTATGTGGGCTTTGTAATAATCGTCCCTGGCCTTTTCTAATGTACCCAACAAGGGATTTAACACTTCATTGTGGTACTGCGGAATGTACGAACTGTTCCATTCCTGCATAACCTCGTCACTGAGAATATTCGGCCTTGTTCCAGCGCTCACCGTAACCGCAAGTTCTTTTCTTTGAAAATTGCGCTCCGCTGCGGCTATACTGTCACTCAGTTTATCAAGTGCGGTCGTTGCATCTTCGCCCGTCTGGATAGATTTTGTAAGGACGGCAGAATAGTCAGCTTTCAACGCTTGCAACGTTTCGAGCGCAGAATTTCTTTCACGCTGGATTACCTCCTGTTGGCGACTTACTCCTTCATGGGCTTTGCGGTATTCTTCAATCTTTGTAAATTTCAAACTTATCGTCTCCTTCAATTCGTTTTAATAAAACCCGTAAACACTTCGAGATCCATACGCGCCAGGCTGAGAGAGGCGGCAACGATTCCACTATTACTACCGGCTGCTCCGGTTTAGGTACGTACAAATCAACGAACACATCGCGTTCTCGCTCAATCGTGTGACGGACGCTATCCGTATCGCTCGAATGCTTGATGTACGCGCTAATTCCGGGCTCGCTTAGACATGCGACGTATAGGTTGCGATCCGACGTCCACACGTCAAAAGTATCAATCCGGTGTAGCTCCGCAAAGTCCCGCATTATAGCAGCGCACGCGTCAGCACCGGACACCGGTACTATAACCGGCTGTAGCAAACGACCGCATTCATCGTATATTTCAGCGGAGAGTAGCGTTATTGATTCCAACGTGACGAGCTCGGCGACGATTAGCGGACGCATCCGGTCACCTCGCTAGCCTTACGTTGATGGCGCATGTCTGACCGCGGCCGTCTTGCCCGATATCAAACTTCACGCGATCACCCCGCATGAAATACGAATCGGCTGTTGCGCTGGCTGAACGGAAATAGAGATCAATCTCGCGATTTACGCGGATGAATCCGAAGTTCTTCTCGATACTGAACATTTTAATAGTCCCATGC
>JAIMBU010000425.1 GCA_023511325.1 Gorillibacterium sp. | reverse complement strand
TCTCTACGCAAGCGGTCAATCTGCTATGGGAATTGTCGAAACTGCGACAAAGGATAGCAAGCGCAGGAAGGTTTCACTTAGCATGATTCGGGTAAACCGTTACTTGGGGACAGAGCTTTCAACGGCTGAGGTAAAAAGCATACTAGATCGGCTGCATTTTTCATCCACAGCAGATGATCAGAACGTAGACCTCGTCCATGTAGACATACCGGGTCGTCGTGGAGATATCGAGCAAGATGTGGATCTGATTGAAGAAGTTGCCCGTCTGTACGGCTATGATCATATTCCCGTTACCCTGATGAGCGGCGTAACAACGCCGGGCGCACTAAGCAAGGAACAACACCTTCGCCGTAACCTAAGAAATTTGCTTTCCCAAAGTGGCTTGAATGAGGCAATCACCTATTCCTTCATGCACCCCGCTGCCATTCAACGCTTTCCGGGAGCTTATACGAACAGCCTACCCATTCGGCTTGCTATGCCGATGAGCGAGGATCGTAGTGTATTACGTACAAGCCTTATTCCACAGTTACTTGAGGCTGCGCGCTATAACCGCAATCGGAGTATGGAAGATGTCGCTCTTTTTGAAATCGGCAAGGTTTTTCTAACGAAGGAGGAGACGCTGACGCGCCAACCGGAGGAGAAACAGTTGCTGGCTATTCTGCTTACGGGTAATCGCAGTCCACTCCATTGGGTGGGCAAGCAGGAGAAGGTTGACTTTTTCGATCTCAAGGGAATGTTTGAAAAAGTAACACTTGCTCTTGGTATCAGTGGTGTTCGCTATCAGCCAGCAAGTCCGGTTGGCTTACATCCGGGACGTGCAGCAGAAATTATTGTCGTAACCGAGAATGGGGAGCAGTGGCTTGGCCGGATTGGTCAGCTTCATCCTGAGCTGCAAGCGGAGCTGGATCTTGATGATACCTACGTGCTGGAAGTTGAATTGGATACGCTGATTCGTTACGCGGGTGAGGTTGTAGAATATCACACACTTCCGCGCTATCCCGCTGTCAATCGTGACATTGCTGTTGTTGTCGCTATGACGGTTTCGGCCGGAGATATTCTGGCCAAAGCACGTGAAGTTGCCGGTGACATGCTGGAGAACAGTGGTATCATTGATGTCTATATCGGTGAGCGATTGGGCGAAGGGCGCAAGAGTATAGCGCTTACGCTCATGTATCGGAATCGGGAACGGACCATGACGGATGAGGAAGTAGCGGACCTACATGGTAGGGTGCTTGCTTCGCTGGAACAAACTTTTGCTGCGGAATTGCGTAAGTAGCAGGAAAAAGAGACAGGTTTCGCGAATATGTTAACAAGCGTGAGAGGAGGGTCTTTTCATGGAAAATGAGGAAAAAACACGCCTTACGGTTGACATATACGGGACACAGTATAAGCTCAGAGGAGATTCGAGTCTGAGTTATATGAAACGGATTGCAACTCTAGTTAATGATCAGATGCATAGTATTTCTAGCTCTAATGAGCGTTTGGATACGATTAAAATTGCTGTTCTAGCTGCAGTCAATATAGCCGATGAGCATTTGAAAATGCGTGAAAAAGTCGATAAGACAACACTTGAGCTTGAACGCTTGTCTGCGAGTGAGAAAGAGCAGCGTGCGAAGGCTAATCAAGCAGAGGAGCAATTCGAGCTCGCCCATAACAAGCAGGCGGAAGCAGAGGGATTATTGCAGTTGCTGCAGAGTGAGATGAATGAGCTTACTCGCCAGCAGCAAGCGGAGGCAACCCGGTTTCAACTGGCTGAGCAGCACTGGACCGAAGAGCGGGCCAAGCTTGAGGAAGAGCGCAATCTCGCTTCCTCTGAGCTGGCTAGCTTAACGGTTCGCGCCGATGATTTGCAGACGAACCATCAGCTTTTGCAGGAGAGCCATGAACAGCTTCAGGTAGAAATGACTGAAGTCACGGGGACACTCGAGCGAGAACAGCTTGCTATCCTAGAGGAGCGCAGTCGCTTTACTAAGGAGAAGAAGCAGTTAGAAGCGCAACTGAGTGAGAAAACCCAAGAATCTGTTAAGTTTGCCGAACGTACGAAAGAACACGAGAACGTGCGAAACTCCTTGATGCAGGAGCGTAAGTCGCTTCAGGAAAAAGCAAGTACGGCCCAAGCAGAACTGGTTAAGCTGAAGCAGGAGCTGGAGCGTTCCAAAGCACGAGTAGATGAGCTAAACGCACTCGGCTCACAGAGTCGCAAAGCGCTAGAAGCTTCGAGCACGGAACATGCAGTTGCCCTCAAGCGGATCAAGGAAGCTCATGAGTCTGAGCTTCAGAAGCTGAGACAAACAGCTGCAACCGAGACAGAAAGCTTGAAGAATGAGCGCAGAGTGGAAATTCGTAAATTTCAGGATGCTCACTCTGCTGAACTGCATAAGCTTCAAGAGTCTCACACAGCTGAAATTCGTGATTTGCAAGGTTATCATGCGGAAGAACTGCTACAGCTGCAGGTTGCCAAAATGCAAGAATTGAATAAACAAGTCGAAGCTCATGCGGCTGAGCTTGAAGAGTCACACCTAAGGCTGCAGGAAGCCGAGAGCTATCTGCTGGAAGAAACCGAGCGGCTTCGGGCTGCAGAGGAAGAGCAACGACAGAAGCAGAAGGCGACCTACGATCAGGAGTTGGAACGAAAAGACGTCTTCCTTGCGGAGGAGCTTGAACGACAGAAGGCTATACTATTAGCCGATATGGAGCAACTTAAAGCAGCTTGGAAGAATGAACAAGAAGAAGGGTTACTCCAGCTAACAGAACTTGAGAAGCAACATGCCGCTGCAGTAAATGAGTTGAACGTCTTAAAGAAAGAGCATGAAATCAAGCTAACGCAGCTCCTTGATGCCAACGCGAACGAACTTCAAGCCCGCGAGCAGCAGATTTTTAAGGAAAATCAAGAGTTACTTCTTGCTAAGGACCTCGAGCTTGAAGAATTACAGGCTACTTGCGTTCGCGAGCTTGCAGAGTTGCACCTTGTTAAGGAGCAAGAACTCAAGGAATTGCGTGAAGCGCAGGAACGGGAGCTTACACAGCTTAAGCTTACGCAAGAAAGTGATGCTGAAGCGATGTTCAAAGATCTAGAGCAGGAAACGGCTAAGCTTGTAGCTGCTGCTGAACAATCTGCCGAAGAGCGTTTAGGTGAACAAAGTCTCAACTGGGACGATCAAATAAGCCGCTTGGAGGAACTTAATAATAAGGCTCAGCTTGATCGGGAAGAAGCATCTAGGCTACTGGAGATGCATAAGAATGCATGGGATGAAGAAAAGGACCATCTTGAATACTCACTTCTTGTCTTGCGTACAGAATTGAACCAGATCGCAGAACGAGAAAAACAGTTGACCACTGCATTGGAGCTGACCCAAGCTTCTTTAGTGGAGCAGCAAGAACTGGTCGACCCCGAGCTTAAAGATAAATATGCCTCACTCGAGCATGAATATGAAATGTTGAAGAAAGAGTACAATGAGTGGATTGAGCTGGTGATGGAGGATACAACGGAAGAAGCTAGCCGTTGAGATGCGGTTGGACAACCTCATGCGGTCTGAAAAAGTAAATCACGGATCATGCTTCTCGATATAGTGCTATTGATTCACCAGTAAACATTCAAACAAACCGTCAGCAGGCTGGCGGTTTGTTTGGATGTTTTCGCTTCTTCCTATAGAAGAAGGTTAGTTACTATCATCAGCCCATAAATTAATGCTTGTCTGACACACGCTCTCTTTTTCCAAGTCCGGCAATCGGCACGAATAGGTCAAAGATCCCAATTATAAAGGCGGCAAGCAGAGCACCGAGAAGAGTAACGTGCATTTCGCCAACAATATATTGGCTGACGTAAATAACGACGGCACTCAGTAGAAAACCAATAGCTCCCCGTCCAAATGGGGTAACATCGCGATGAATCATGCTTTCGATCGCCCAGCCAAGAAGGGCGACAACAAGAGCGAGCAACAAGGCAGGGCCAAAACCACCAATCTGAAAACCGGGAACCAGCCATGCTGTGATCAACAGCACGATGGCGGTAACAATAAAGCGGACGACTGTTCCTAGAATGTGCATAAGC
>JAIMBU010000424.1 GCA_023511325.1 Gorillibacterium sp. | reverse complement strand
CTGCGATCTTTTTTATTTCTCCGTCAGAATTTATAAGTTTTTATAAGTAAATTCTGATTCCGTATCGGTAAACACATGACGTCCAAGGACGCCGAAGGCGTTTATCCTTGTATCCGTCCTAGTTCTCCATGAAGAGCCATTCATCCAGTCCCAGTTGCTTATCCTTGAAGAAGGTTTCAGCGAAACGGATAAACTCCGCTGTATTTACTTGTTTGTACGCATAGTCCCGAAAGTAGGTATTTAAGAATTGCTTGCTTCACTTTCGCTCACACCTTTTCCAATTATTACAGTGTGAGCTGCTTGAGGGAAAGCTTCATCAGCAGCTCGTATGGGGAAGGGCTGGAAACGGGAGTATGTTATAAAGCTTCCTACACTTCAATAATGATTGGCAGGATCATCGGTCTTCTTTTGATCTGAGCATATAAATAGGCTCCAATCGATTGTTTGATGGTTTGTTTATAGATACTCCATTGGTTGACACTCGCTTCATTTAACTTGTTGATCGCTTTGACTGTGATTCGATTTACTTCCTCCATCAACCCCTCTGATTCCCGTACATACACGAAACCTCGCGAGATAATATCAGGTCCAGCCAGTATTTTTCCCTCCGTTTTACTAATTGTGATAATAACGATAAGAATGCCATCCTCAGATAGATGCTTGCGGTCACGCAAGACAATGTTACCTACGTCGCCGATTCCTAATCCATCAACGAGAGTATTACCCGTCGGTATTTTACGGCTCTGCCGGGCCTCTCCGTTTGTAACATCAATCACATCACCATTGTTAACGATGAAAATGTTGTCTTTATCCACGCCAATAGCCTCAGCTAATAAACGATGCTGATGGAGCATGCGGAACTCACCATGGATTGGAATAAAATATCGTGGCCGCATGAAAGAAAGCATTAATTTCAGTTCATCCTGACTCGCATGACCAGACACATGCATCCCGGTTACTGTTCCTGAACCATAGATAACCTTCGCTTTGAGTTGAAAAAGATTATCGACAATTCTGGCGACATTTCGTTCATTCCCGGGGATCGGTGTTGCTGCGAGAATAACCGTATCCCCAGCTAAAACTTCGACCTGGCGATGATTAGAGCTGGCAAGACGGGATAAGGCGGCCATGGGCTCACCCTGACTTCCGGTGCAGAGGACAACCATTTGCTGCGGTGGGAATTTCATCACCTCACTCACTTCAACAAGTATTTTCTCAGGTATTCGTAAATAACCAAGGGAGGAAGCAATGTTAACGACATTAACCATGCTTCTACCTACCAAAGCGACCTTCCGGTTTGTCTTCTGTGCAGCATCAATCACTTGCTGCAAGCGATTAACATTGGAAGCAAAGGTCGAGATGAAGATTTTCCCTTCGGCTTTGGCAAATGCTTCATGGATATGCTCACCCACATGGAGTTCCGAAGGGGTGAAGCCGGGCCGCTCGGCATTGGTGCTTTCAGATAAGAGCACCAATACACCCTTGTTTCCGATATCAGCCATTTTATAGAGATCTGGGTACTCCTTATTCACCGGAGTTAAATCGAATTTGAAATCACCTGTATGAACAACGATCCCTTCAGGAGTATGTAAAGCAATGCCCAGACAGTCGGGGATACTGTGATTTGTCCGGAAAAAGCTTAACTGAATCGTTCCTAACGAAACAGCCGAAGCGGAATTGATCTCAATTAATTGGGTATCTCCGAGCAGACCGTGTTCTTTTAATTTGCCCTCAATTAATCCAAGGGTTAAACGGGTCGCATAAACAGGCATATTTAATTGCTTTAAAATATAAGGGATACCGCCAATATGATCTTCATGTCCATGGGTGATAATTAAGGCGCGGACCTTATCTTTATTGTCTAATAAATAAGTGATGTCTGGAATAATTAAATCAATACCTAGCAGGCTTTCGTCTGGAAACTTAGAGCCGCAGTCCACTACTACGATATCATTCGCATATTGGATGACGTACATGTTCTTGCCAATTTCATTTACGCCGCCCAAGGCAACAATCGACAATGTGTTTTCCTCTGTGTTCATCGTTAGCAAGCCTCCCATTGGAACACGCTGCATGACGACGAGCAGACGTGTTATTATTGTTTGGTTTTTCCACTATTTACGTTAATTATTCCAATTCCGTTATTCAACTTATATTGAGTTTGAATAGCTTGGCTATTTATAGGAAAAATTAACAGAAGAAGATAAAAAAGGGAGATAAGAAAATGGATATGAAACAAATACCGCAAGTAAGTCTTCCGCAATACCCAGAGTCTTATTGGTTGGCTTCATCCAACATACCCCGTTTTCCTCAGCTTACCAAAGACATCCACGTAGATGTAGCGATTGTTGGAGCGGGGATAACCGGAATAACAACGGCGTATTTGCTTTCCAAGCAGGGGCTTAAGGTTGCTGTAATTGAAGCGGGGCAGATGCTCTCTGGAACCACGGGACACACAACGGCTAAGATCACGGCACAACACGGTCTTATATACGATGAGTTCATTTCGAACTTTGGAGAAGAACAAACGAAGCTTTATTACGAAGCCAACCAACAAGCCTTTCAATTTATTAAAGAGACTGTAGACCAGCAGCATATCTCCTGTGACTTTACCCATGAGGATGCCTATATCTATACGAATTCGGCTAACTATGTTGAAAAAATGACAATGGAAATCAACGCCTATAAAAAGCTGGGAATAATCGGAGATTATCTTGAGCAGACGCCGTTACCTTTTCCAATTAAAGCTGCGGTTGTTATGAAGAATCAAGCCCAGTTTAATCCTGTTTCCTACCTAACCCATCTCATTCAGCAGATAGTCAAACAGGGCGGCCAAATCTTCGAGCATACGACTGCAGTCAATGTTGAGAAGGGCAGACCTGCCACAGTTGTCACGAAAGCTGGGTATAAAATCAGTTGTCATTATGTGGTCTCCTGCTCTCACTTTCCGTTCTATGATGGCTGGGAGTTTTACTTTGCCAAAATGTACGCGGAGAGATCTTATGTTTTGGGCGTGAAAACTGAAAGAGCTTATCCGGGAGGCATGTACCTAAATGCCGAAGAGCCTAATCGATCCTTGCGATCAGCAATGGTTAATGGTGAGCGTATGGTACTCGTTGGTGGTGAAAGTCATAAGACGGGTCAAGGAATCTGTACCATAAAGCATTATGAGGCTTTAAAGCATTTTGCCAAGGAACACTTTGGCTTAAAGGAAATCAGCTATCGTTGGTCTGCACAAGACCTTGTTACCTTGGATAAACTCCCCTACATCGGACAAAACCAAGCGGATACGCCCAATATTTTAGTCGCGACTGGTTACAAAAAATGGGGCATGACCACAGGAACGGCAGCAGCCTTATTAATTGAGAAGCTAGTCATGGACAAGGAGAGTCCGTATCAGGAGCTTTTTAAGCCAGAGAGATTTCATGCTAATCCGGGGATAAAGAACTTCGTCGTACAGAATGTAGATGTAGCTAAGCATCTTATCGCCGGAAAGCTGGAGATGATCTATAGGAAGCCGGAGGAGCTGGGCAACGATGAAGGGGCAGTGGTAAAAGTAAATGGAAGTCGAGCGGGTGCGTACCGAGATCAACAAGGCGACTTGTATCTGGTGGATACAACCTGTACCCATATGGGTTGTGAAGTGGAGTGGAACCTGGCAGAGCGGACGTGGGATTGCCCCTGCCATGGCTCAAGATTCTCCTATCAAGGAGAAGTGCTTGAAGGGCCAACCGATAAGCCTTTGAAATCGTTGCAGATGTAGCTGCATGAACAAAGAATAACGCCAGACGGCGTCTTATGGATGCCGTCTGGCGTTATTCCAATCAGTTGATCATGTGATCATCATACGAACAGATAATCTAAGCCTTTAGCTTTTCATAAAGGAATAAGAAGCCGTCTTCTGTTTGACCTGTTTTTTGATAACCGGCTTTTTCATACAAATGCTGATTACTTATACTGTAATAAGGCGTACCCAACACCCATTTCTTTATCTCTGGATGTAATTGTTCGGCTAACAGCATCGTCTGAAAACCAAAACCTTTATTATGATAATCAGGATGAATAC